>JBKCTR010000109.1:0-10990 GCA_046318755.1 Planctomycetaceae bacterium | reverse complement strand
GTGCACCACCCCCGAGGGCGGGGTCCAGTACAGCATCAAGGGGGGGGGTGCCCGGCCTCCCATCACGGCCGCCGCCGTCGCCTGCCTGTTCAACTCGGGTGGCTACGATGACGAGTTCGCCAAGAAGCTGCTGGCGTATTGCCGGCAGAATCTCTCGGCGGGAGGTGACGACGGCCGGACCTTCGGCCACTGGCACTACTCGCACTACTATTACGCCCAAGTCAGGTATCGTGTCGGCGGGGACGAGTGGAAGAACTACTCGAAAGCGATCGGGGCGAACATCCTGCGCAAGCAGTCGGCCGATGGGAGTTGGCGCGACAGCCAGATCGGCTCGGTCTACACCACCGCCATCAACGCCACCATCCTGCAGCTCGAAAACGGCTTCCTGCCAATCTATCAACGCTAGGTCACCGGGGCCCTTGCTCGGGTGAAGCGAGAGTCGCGGGAACGCGCCGGTTATCCCGCCGCCACCACCTCGTCGATCGCCTCGAAGGTGGCGTCGCAGAGGCGTTCGAGCAGTGCCGCGGGCATCGCCGGGGCGGGCATCAGCACCACCACATCACCCAGCGGGCGGATGATCACCCCCCGCTTGCGGGCGGCCAGCGTCACCTGGTGTCCCAGGCGACGTTCGGGAGGAAACGGGGTCCCCGTCTGACGGTCTTGAACCAGCTCGATCCCCACCATCAGCCCACAGCGCCGGATGTCGAGCACCTGTGGGTGCCTGGCCAACGCGCCCAGCCGGCGGGCCAGCACCAGACTCAACTGATTCACGTTATCGAGCACCCCGTTGGTCTCGAACAATTCGAGGGAAGCCAGGCCCGCGGCGCACGCCAGCGGATTTCCCGTGAAGGTGTGCCCGTGGAAGAAGGTCTTCCCCTCCAGCGGGTCTCCCAGAAACGCCTCGTAGACGGGCGTCGTGGTGAGTGTGGCCGCGAGGGGCAGGTAGCCGCCGGTGATTCCCTTCGACAGACACATGAGGTCGGGAGAAACAGCCTCGTGCTCGCAGGCCCACATCGGGCCGGTTCGGCCAAACCCGGTCGCCACTTCATCGGCAATCAGCAGAATGTCCAGTTCCCAGGTCAGCTCGCGCAGGCGGCGCAGATAGCCGGGGGGATGGACCAGAATGCCCGCCGCCGCCTGAACCCGCGGCTCAATCAAGAACGCCGCGATCTCATGCCGGTGTTGGCGCAGCACCCGCTCGAGTTCCACCAAAGAGCGGGCGAGGTGTTCTTCGGTCGAGACATTCGGAGCGGCGAATCGGGGGGAGGGGCTGGGAACGGTGACCTTCCGAAACAGCAGGTCGCCATAGATGCCGTGGAACAGGTCGATCCCCCCGACGCTCACCGCCCCAATCGTGTCGCCATGATAGGCCCCCTCGAGCGAGACATAGAGCGAGCGGTTCTCGCGGCCATGGGGCCGCTGGCGGTAATACTGCAGGGCGATCTTGAGGGCGGCCTCGACGGCGGTCGAACCATCATCCGAGAAAAAGACGTGGTTGAGACCGGCCGGGGTGACATCGACCAGTTGGCGGGCGAATTCGATGGAGGGGACGTTTCCCAGTCCCAGCAGAGTGGAATGGGCCACCCGGTCAAGTTGTTGCCGAATCGCCTGGTCGATGGCGGGCACGCGGTGGCCATGCACGTTGCACCACAGCGACGAGGTGCCATCGAGATAACGGCGGCCCTCGAGATCAATCACCTCAAACCCCTCGGCGGCGGCGATGAGGGGGGGCTGTTCCTGGGCATACGCCTGCATCGCCGTGAAGGGATGCCAGACGACGTGCGAATCGACGTGACGCAGTTGTTCGGAGTTCATGGAGCAGATTGCCACGCGCGCAGGTGGCGTTCGACGGCAGGCCAGATGAGGGCGACCCACTGGCGGCTTCCCGCGTGGGTGAGATGACAGGGGTCGACGAAGTGTTCACCCGTGGCAGGCAGGTCGCGGGCGAGATCGACGAAGCCAGACTCGGGAAACCGGGCCGCCAGTTCGCGGAGACCGTCGTTCTGCAGGGTCAGCGCCCGGATCACATCGGGGGGATTTCCCCAGATTTCCACGGTGCAGGCCCGCGCATTCTCTGTTGCATAGTCCAGCTCCCCCGCCTTGAACCGGGCCTCGGAGTAGTCTTCCGGGATGTACCAGGCGTACGTCAGCAGCAGCAGGGGATCGTGGCGTTCGCGGGCCAGCCGGGCAATTTCCTCCACGTTCGCCACCAACGTGCGGGCCGATTGCGGATCGGCCCCGTACTGCAGCAACTGAGGATGGGTTGTTCCATACGGCAGTGTCCCCACCACCACCTGCAGGCGGTCGAGGGCCGCCCGGGGAAGATTGATCCGCCCGGCCGCAAGATGCCGGCGCAGGGCCGCGTACCGCGAGAAATGGGTGTAGTCGTCGCGGAATTCTTCGGGAGGGCAGCAGTTCATCCGCACGTCGTTGATGCCGTCGTAAACCAGCACCAGGTCGAATTGCCGCCCGGAAAGATGCTCGTACTGGATCAGGCTGTCGCGCGAGGTATAACCCGATTCCCCCAGGTTGTAGAGCCGAAACCGCCCGGGCACCGCCGCATCCAGGCGCTGTTCCAACTCGGCCTGGACCTGGGTCCAGCCCGGTACGAGGACCGACCCGCCCAACAGCAGCAGATCGAACTGGCCGTCGTCGTGCCGGGGGATCTGGTCGAGCAACCCCGAGCGCCTCAGCAGGGGGTAGTGGTGATCCCACACCGAGGGTTCCTGCGTGGGGGGAACCGCCGCGGTGAACCACCAGTAACTCTTCCCCGCCAGCCACAGCAACGACCCGCAAAAGACCAGCCAGATCGAGACGAACAGCCAACGGCGTCCCGGACGGCTGGGCAGATGCAGCCGGGGGTGCGGAGGCCGGCTCTGGGCCAGCGAAGGCAAATCGTCACGGGAGGGGCGCATGGGAAGGGATTGTACTCTAGAATCTGCACGCCCGCCCCGGTCTGGCACCTGCTCTCGAAACCCAAGGTGCCGGGTGGACGCATTCGAGTTCCGTTCTTCTTTTCTTCGCCTGCGAGAGTGTCATGGCGGCACCTGCTCAGAGTGTGCGTCGATCAGCAGCCTCCCCTGCGGCGGCGCGGAAATCGCCAACGTCAAAAACCGCGGCGGCGAAAGCTGCGGCGGCGAAAGCTGCGGCGGGGAAATCGGCAGTCCCCAAGCCAACCGTCTCGGCCCGGGGGAAAGCCCCTCAGCCTGCCAAGGCCGCTCCACATCAGGCGCTGGCCAAATCCCCGGTCGCGAAGAAGAAGGTGGCCGCCAAGCCCGCCCCCACCCCCACGGTCTCCCGCGGAAAAGCGGTCTCCCCGCCGAAGAAGAGTGCCCCCAGCGTCTCGCTGGGACGGCCCAAGGTGGTGGGAGAGGAACTGCTCGACCTGGTCTTCAAAGAAGACTTCCACGCCCGGCAGATCTTCGTCTTTCTGGGAGTGCGCACGGTGCGGGAACTGGAAGACTTTGGGCCGCAGCAGATTCTCGACAAGGCGGCCCAACCGCTCAAAGAGACAATCGACCGCATTCGCCGTCGCCTCGCCCTGCTGAACCGTGCCCTCCGCGAAGACCAGGAATTCGCCATCCGATTTCTCGAGCGTCTCGCCACCGAAACCACCCCCTGACTGGGTCGCGGGAACTCGGGGCCGCGTGGTGTGGTCTTGCTTCAGGAATGTCATCAACCGAACGGCTGCAGGTGAATTGTGAGTGGATCCGCGTCGCTGATCGAGGCTCTCGAGAAAAACATTGGGGAGATCCTGCTGGGCAAACGCGAGCCCGTGCGGCTGGCCCTGGTCGCCCTGTTCGCCGGGGGGCACGTGCTGATTGAAGACGCCCCCGGCGTCGGCAAGACCGTGCTGGGCAAGGCACTGGCCCGCAGCCTCGACTGCACCTTCCGCCGCCTGCAGTTCACTCCCGACCTGCTCCCCAGCGACATCCTGGGTTCGAGTGTGTACCTGCCCAACAAGGGCGACTTCGAATTTCGTCCGGGGCCCATCTTCACCAGCGTGCTGCTGGCCGACGAAATCAACCGCACCACACCCCGCACTCAAAGTGCCCTGCTCGAGGCGATGAGCGAGGGTCAGGTCTCGGTCGATGGGCAGACCCACAAGCTGCCCGAGCCGTTTTTTGTCATCGCCACGCAGAACCCGTTCGAGTTCGAAGGGACCTACCCGCTTCCCGAGAATCAGCTCGACCGGTTCACCCTCTGCATGGAAGTCGGCTATCCCAGCCGGGAGGCCGAGAAACAGGCCCTCGTTCTGCACCGCCAGGGAGAGCCAGTCGACCAGTTGAAGCCGGTGGTCTCGGCCCAGCAACTCCAGGAACTGCAACGCGAAGTGCGCGAGGTGAAGGTCTCCGACGCCATCAATGACTACCTCATGGACATCGTCGAGGCGACCCGTCAGCACGATCAGTTGAGCCTCGGGCTGAGCACCCGCGGGGCCCTCACGCTGTACCGGGCGGTCCAGTCGCAGGCGCTGGTTGAAGGACGGGATTACGCCACTCCCGACGACGTCAAGAAAATGGTTCCCTGCGTGGTCGCGCACCGCATTCTCTGCCGGGGCTCGGTCCGGCTGGGACAACGGACACGGGCGCGGGCGATTCTCGACAACATCCTGCAGAAGACCCGCGTTCCCAGTTAGAGTGTTTGTCGCAAGCGGCGGCGGCGGCGTATCGTCCTCACCCATGCACCCTGCCTGACATTCCGGACTCTCCCGCGTCTTCCAACCAGCGAGCTGCCACAGGTGTCCTGATGCCACACGGGCTGAGAAGTCAACTTGTGAGTCTTTCTCTGCCCCGGTGTTTCGCCGGGATGCTCTTCCTGGGGCTGACGGCCGGGGGACTGGTTACGGCGGGTCGAGCCGAAGAATGGCCGGCGTTCCGCGGACCTCGGGGGGATGGGACCTCCCAGGAGTCTCGGGCCCCGCTGCACTGGAGCCCGAACAAAAACATCCGCTGGAAGACACCCCTCCCCGCCCCTGGCAATGGCAGCCCGATTGTCTGGGGATCGCGAATCTTCGTCACCGGCCCCACGGCCAACCCTGCGGAGCGGGCGCTATTTTGTTTCGACCGAGTCGGCGGCCAACTGCAGTGGAGCCAGGCTGTCACTTACGCTGCCGACGATCCCACCCACCGCACCAACCCCCAGGCCAGTTCGACACCGGTGACCGATGGCAACCGGGTGGTCGCGTGGTACGGCTCGGCGGGCGTGTTCTGTTACGACTTCCAGGGGCACGAACTCTGGCGGCGCGACCTGGGGGTCTTCCGTCACATCTGGGGTTATGGTTCGTCGCCCGTCATTCACGAAGGGCGGGTCCTGCTCAATTGCGGCCCGGGGGAACGCAGCTTCGTGATCGCCCTCGACCTCGCCACCGGGAAAACCCTCTGGCAAGAGGATGAGCCCGGGGGAGCCAGCGGCGACAAGGGAGCGGAGGAATGGATTGGTTCCTGGAGCACGCCCCGCATCGCCCGCATCGGCGGCCACGACCTCGTGCTGGTTTCTCAGCCGTACCACCTGAACGCGCACGACCCGGCCACCGGCAAAATCGTCTGGACGCAGCAAGGGCTTGGCAAGCTGGTCTACACGTCACCCGTGTTGGAGGGAGATGTGGCGGTCGTCATGGGGGGCTATCACGGGCCGGCACTGGGACTGAAACTGGGCGGTGCCGATGCCGCCAACCCCCCGCAATTGCTCTGGAAGCACGATCAGAAGAACCCGCAGCGCATCGGCTCGGGTGTGATTGTCGACGGAAAGCTCTACATGGCCAACGAGCAGTTCCTGGCACAGTGCCTCGACCTGCGGACCGGCCACGAACTGTGGCAGACCCGACTCCCGCAGGGAATCATCTGGAGTTCAGTGGTGCGGGTGGCTGACCGACTCTACGTGACCAATCAGGCGGGGACCACCCTGGTCTGGAGGGTGAATCCCGAGCATCTCGAACTGCTGGCCGAGAACCCCCTCGACGAGACATGCAACGCCTCACTCGCCGTCTCGAATGGCGAGTTGTTTCTGCGGACGCACGGGCACCTGTACTGCATCGCGGAACCCGCCCCATGAGCACTGCCCAGTCCGTTGCCGCCCCCCCGGTGCAGATCCGTGTGGTCACAACCGACCCGGCACCATACGCGCGGGTGTTGCCGCGTTGCCCCGGAATCGAATGCGTCGGAATCACCCTCCCGACCGACGCCCTCCGGGGAATCGAGGCCCCCACCGAACGGCAGCGGCTCTTGATTGGGGCCGATGTCGGCGCGGATGCAGTGCTGTCACTCTTGGGTCGGGCCAGACAGCAGGGGCTTTCCGCCTGGCTGGCCGATGGAGCCGTGCTGGACTTCGCCGTGCTGGACGAACTGCGGCACTCTTTCGCCGGGGTGGGTCTGGAGTTGCAGGCCGGACAGCCATTGCGTCACCGCCCCATGGTCGACACGGTCCGGGCAGCGCTGCGGGCCGGACAACTGGGAGAACCGGCGATTGTGCGAATTCACGACTGGCGCGCGGCTGCCGGAACAGTGGCCGTTCCCGCGGGTTGGGAACTGCGTTCCATACGGCAATACGCCGACCTGGTCTGCTGGCTGCTGGAGATGATTCCCGAAACCGTGTGGGCCATCCGGCCGACGGTCGGTGCGAAGAGGGAGTCGGAGGGGCTCCCCACCGAGACCCTGCAGTTTCACGCCGGGGGCCCGGGACCGGTGATGGTGTTGTGCGACCTGGCACACGGCTTGCCTGCGGGGGATGAGTATTGGTCGCTGTCGGTGATTGGTTCACGGGGGGCGGCGTATGCCGACGATCACCGCACCCGACAGTTGCTGTTTGCCGCAGGGACGGCCCGGGCCGAGTGCACCCGCGAGGGGGACTGGCCGCTGTGGCAATTGCTGCAGTCGTTCTTGCCTGGTCGACCGGCAGAAACGACGGAGGACGTCGTTCGCGAAGCTCCGGGAGCCGCCGCACTCAGTCGCGCGATTGGTCAGTCACTGCAGTCTGGAGCGAGTGTGTCGCTGGAAAGGGGAGGTCTGCCATGAGTTCCCAAACCACGGCGGCTCACCGACCGGTCTATCGCTGTGCCGTGCTGAGCGTGGTGAAGCACGCCTATGTGCCGCGCGGAGTCGCCGCCCACCCGCAGTTTGAACTGGTGGTGGTGGCCGACGACCCCGACCAGCCCGACTGGGTGCATCAGCGGAATCAGGAATTCGCTGATGAATGGAACATTCCGTACATTCGGGATGTCGACCGGGCTTTGCGGGAATACGGAGCCACGGTGGCGGTGGTGAGTTCCGAGGCGGAACGGCACTGCGGGCTGTCTCTGCGGGCCATTGAGGCGGGACTGCACGTGGTGCAGGACAAGCCCATGTCGAATCGCCTGTCGGAATGCGACCGCGTGGTCGAGGCGGTGCGTCGCCGGGGGGTGCGGTTTCTGCTCTGGAACCGCAACTTCCTGCCTGGGTTGGTTCACGCCCATGAGCTGCTGACGCGAGGCGAAATTGGTGTGGTGCAGTCGATCCACGTCGATTTCTATTTCGCGAAAGATGCCGGGCCGCCCCGCGGTTCGCGCCAGCCGGGCGCTCCCCCCATCGACGGGCTGACCGATCAGATCGCCGCCCATGCGGAAGGATCGGATGGCGCGGTGGGCCGAGACCCCCTGGGGGAACTGTCGAACGAGGGGATCTATCCACTGGGGTACATTCACCTGCTGTGCGGGTCGCGGGTGCGACAGGTGTTCGCCCGGACGGCAGCCCATTTTCACCAGGTGAATGTCGACAATCAGGTCGAGGATGTCGCCACGATGTCGCTGGTACTCGAGAATGGAGTGACCGGCAGCATCTGCGTGGGGCGAATCGGCAATGCCGCCCATCCTGACATCGGCGAGATCAAGCTGCACATCGTCGGTACCCGCGGGGCGCTGGTGATCAGCGAAGCCCGTCCCGAGGTGGCGGTGTATTACCGCGGCCAGCCCGAGAAAGAGTTCCCGCATCGCCGGGTGGCAATTGATCTCGACCACCGGCTGCTCGAGAACTTCCGGCTGGCCATCGAGACCGGGTCGCCCACCGTGCTCGATGCCCAGGCGGGGCGAGACATTTGCGCCACCATCCAGGCCGCCCTCAAGTCGGCCACAACCGGGCAGGTCGAAACAGTGCGTTAAGGAAAGCCAAACCGCCGGCTGGAAACGAATTCCCAACCGGCGGTCGATCACATCGGAAGCAGCGGGCGTTTAGCCCTTGTGCATGCCGTGGCAGGCGCCGCAATTCACAGCCTTGCCAAACGCTTCCTTGTTGCCGTCCTTGGTGGCCTTCAGCAGAGCGTCGGTCTTTTCCTTCCAGGCCTTCTCGTCACCCTTGGGGGGCTTCTGCTGCCCCATCGCGGTGAAGCCATCCACCAGCTTCTGGGTCTCTTCCTTGCTGATTTCCCCCTTGAGGAACTTCTCGTTCAGCTTTTCTTCCTTGAAGAACTTCATCACCTGCTTGGTGGTGTACTTGGGCTTCTCGTCGGCCGCATGGACCGAGACAACCGCGATGCAGGCCACCGCCACAGACAGCAACATCCGCTTCATCGAAACCTACTCCTCAACAACGGTCACGGAAATCGTCCCTGGCACGAGAGCACAACACCCTCGATCGCATTGCCGGGGACGGCACGGCAACAGTCACCTCCAAAGCCGGTTTTCTCTGGAGGGGGACCATCACCGAGTCGCATTGGAACTCATGGATGGAAGAAAAACCAGTCTGGGCGACTGAAGGGCAGCATGCCTCGAGAATCGTGGCCGACTGTTCAAAGGGTCTCCCACTTTGAACAATGCGGAACGGGGGCTGGCTGCGCATCGCAAACCAGCCCGATCTGGCGAGTTGCTCCGGATGGGAACCGAGGTGTGGTGATGAGTGCGAACGCGGCGTTGCGGGTGTTGGTCACGGGGGGCTGTGGGTTCATCGGCAGTTGGGTGGTGCGCGAGCTGCTGGCCCGGAAAGCAGCCGTCACCGTCTTCGACGTGGCCCCCAATCCCAACCGCTGGGAACGGCTGATCGGTCCGGCGGCGGAGGGGGTCTCTGTTTTCACGGGGGAACTGACGGACCAGGCAGCACTCGAGCGGGCGTTTGCCGCGGCTCAACCGACGCATGTCATTCACCTGGCCGCGCTGTTGACGCCCGATTGCCAGTCGGACCCCATCCGCGGCTGCCAAGTGAACGTCTTGGGAACGACCATCGTGTTCGAACTGGCCCGCCGTGCGGGAGTGCAGGCGATCTCATGGGCCAGCTCGATGGCGGTGTTCGGTCCTGAGCCGGGCGAGGCGGCGAATGCCGGCGAGCGCGAACCCAATCGTCCCCCCTCGTTCTACGGGGCGTTCAAGCGTGCTGGGGAACTGGTGGCTGAGCAATATTGGATGCACCACCGGCTGCGGTCGGTAGGCCTGCGCCCGCACGTGGTCTACGGACCCGAACGGGAGGTGGGAATCTCGGCAGGGCCATCCCTGGCCGCCCGGGCGGCGGCCCATGGGGCCGAATACACCATCGGTTTCCGCGGAGTGCTGGGATACGACTATGTCGAAGACGTCGCCCGTGGATTTGTACGGGGAGCTCTCGATTGTCCCGAGGGGGCCCACGTGGTCGATTTGCCCAGTGAACAGGCGAGTGTCGAACAGATCCTGGAAGTGCTGGAGCAGATCGTCCCCTCCAGCCGGGGAAGGTTGAAGGTGCAGGGACCGGCCTTGCCCAGCAACGACTCACCGCACGACCAGATGATCTCGGGGCTGTTCCCCGACTGGCGGCCGACGCCGCTGGCCGAGGGTTTGTACCGCACCGTCGAGTTCTACCGGACCTGACCCCACCCAAACCGCAGTCAGGTGGCACAAGTCAGGTCCGGCCTGGAACTCACGGGGACAAAACCTCGATCGAGCGAAGAGCGTTCCACGCGTCCGGGAATCCGAATCGCCGGGCCCTCAACTCCGATTGACGCGGCGTTTCTGTAAACGCCGGGCGATGGTGTAGCCCAGCCGGTGGGCGGCTCTGTCGATCACGGCCCCCACATCGTCGGCCGTCTCTTCAACGATAATCTCGGGCAAGCCGCGCACATGGGCGATCAGCTTGATCACGAGGTCATCCCCCCCCTTGGGGCCATTGATGTCCTTCAGATGCGCCTCAACATGGCTCACCTGGCGGTCAAACCGGTCCAACTCGAATCCCAGCCGCTTCTCCACTCGGGGTGTCAGCTCACTGTCAAACACCCGTCCTGAACTCCGGACTTCGACTCTCATGACCTGGATCCTGTGACGATTTTGATTGACTGGGAACCAGCAGTGTTCCCATTGGAGTATACGGGTCCCGGTTGGTGCAGGATCAGCGAAATCGAGTTGCGATTTTTGGGGGACGTGGGGCTCCGCACCTCTCCCTCCCCGGCAGCCCCACCGGGGATCGGGGGTCAAACAGCGCTCAACCTCAAGCCCCACAACGCGTCCCAAAGTGTTGCCTGGCAAGAGTTTCCGGAGGGCCCAACCCCTCGGCTTCAGCCCCCCCTCACCACGTGACGATTCCACGGACAACCCGCCAGCCCCCCACGAGAGTCGAGCCTCCATACTCTTTCGCCAAGCGGAGCAACGATTGGTGAAATCCCTGATTGGGAAAGGCCTGCTCGACCTGGGCGATGGCTGCACGGCTGATTCCTTTGCGGATCCAACCCTGGGAGGCATCGATCCAATCAGCTTTGCGGCACGCCTCGATGACTGCCTGGTGGGGACCACGGTAAGGAAACAGTTTGTGGTGCCAATGGATCGCGCCGCGGAGGGCCTCGGGGTCCAGCCCCCAGCCCTGCTGTTGGTTGTCGCGCAGGGCGACTGCCTCGGACGGTTCGAGATACGCCAGAGCCCGATCGGTCCAGAGTCCAATGTCGTGATACACGAACGCCGTCTCGACGAGCTGTTGATGCTCGGGGGCCTGATTCAGGAAGTGCATCGCGTAGGTCACTGCGCGATGGATGTGATTGCGATAACCGGGGAAGTCGCGGCCAATGACAT
>JBKCTR010000108.1:0-3152 GCA_046318755.1 Planctomycetaceae bacterium | reverse complement strand
GGGCTATTCCCACTCGATCGTGCTGGGGGGCTTGCTGCTGATGTCGTAGACCACGCGATTGATGCCGCGGACCGAGTTGGTGATTCGGGTCGAGATCGCCTGCAGCACCGAATGGGGCAGGTGCGCCCAGTCGGCGGTCATGAAATCTTCGGTGGTGACCGCCCGCACGGCGACCGTTTCTTCGTAGGTGCGGAAGTCTCCCATCACCCCCACGCTCTGCACGGGCAAGAGCACGGCGAACGCCTGTTGGACCTGGCGGTACAGGCCGGCCTTGCGCAGCTCGTCGAGCACAATGGTGTCGGCTTTGCGAAGCACCTCCAACCGTTCGCGACGCACCTCGCCGAGACACCGGACCGCGAGGCCGGGACCGGGGAACGGATGCCGCCAGATCATGTCGTCGGGGAGGCCCAATTCGAGCCCCAGGGCCCGCACCTCGTCTTTGAACAGATCGCGCAGCGGCTCAATCAGCTCGAAGCCCAGTTCCTTGGGCAGCCCCCCCACGTTGTGGTGGTGCTTGATGGTCGCGGCGGGTCCGTCGGTGTTGGCACCACTCTCGATCACATCGGGATAGAGGGTGCCCTGCGCGACGAAATGGGCATCGGGAATGGACTTGGCCTCGGCCCGAAAGACATCGATGAAGACCTTGCCGATGATCTTCCGCTTTTGTTGGGGATCGGTCACCCCGGCCAGTTCCCCCAGGAACCGCTCCGAGGCATCGACCATGTGCAGGTCGGTGCGAAAGTGTTCGCCAAACCGGTGCCGCACTTCGTCCTGTTCGCCGCTGCGCAAGAGGCCGTTGTCCACAAAGATGCACGACAGCCGGTCGCCGATGGCCCGGTAGAGCAGGGCCGCGACCACCGACGAGTCGACCCCGCCCGACAGACCGCAGATGACCCGGCGGTGCCCCACCCGCTCGCGGATCAGGTCGATTTGCTGCTGAATGAAGGAACTCATCTGCCAGGTGCCATGGCAGCCGCAGATGTTCTTGACGAAGTTCCCCAACAGTCGGCCGCCGAGCACGGTGTGAGTGACTTCGGGGTGGAACTGCAGACCGTAGATGGGGGCCGACTTGTGCTGGACCGCCGCCGCCGGGCAATCGGTGGTGGAAGCGAGGATGCGGAAGTGGGCCGTGGGGTTCTTCACCTGATCGCCATGACTCATCCAGACGGTGGTGGACTGATCGACCCCCTGGAAGAGGGGGGAGTCGGCGACCACGCGGCAGTCGGTCCGGCCGAACTCGCGATGCGTACCGGGAGAGACCTCGATTCCCAGGGCTTTGCAGGTGGCCTGCATGCCGTAACAGATCCCCAGGATGGGAATTCCCAGCTCGAAAATGCGGGGATCCGGGGCGGGGGCTCCCGGTTCGTAAACGCTGGCCGGTCCTCCCGAGAGAATCAATCCCCGGGGAGCCAGTTCCCGGATGCGTTCGATGGGCAAATCGTGCCGCACGAGTTGCGAAAAGACATTCTGCTCGCGGACCCGCCGGGCAATCAGCTGGGCCGTCTGCGAACCAAAATCCAGCACCAGGATGCGTTCGGCCGGAGTCCCCAGGGGACTGGCGGGTTGAGCCGGAGGATGGGACATGGCGGAATTCGATCGGGCCGTTTCAGGCAGGTCTGGGGCATCCGGAGGGGACGGACGATTCTCACCGGCGGAGGGGGGAATCGAGGGACCGAGCGTCGTTGAAAGCGGTGCGGAAAAAGAACAAAGCGTGCTCGACCGCGAACTGGACGCTGCGGTCGGCACGCCTTCAAATCGCACAGGGCCCACGCGGAGACCAGCCGCACCTTGGAAAGATGCTGACTGTGGAAAAGTGCCCAAGAGAGGACTCGAACCTCCATGGGGTAAACCCCCACCAGGCCCTCAACCTGGCGCGTCTGCCATTTCGCCACTTGGGCTTTGGCACTTTCCAACAGTCACTGGCTGACCGAAATCAGACCTGTGCAATGGATAAGAGTATATCGTGTGTCTCCGGGCGATCAACCGAGGAACTTCCCTCCACTCTCCTGAGACACAGAATTCTTCTGGCGGGTTCACCGGTTCGGCACGCCGGGGCTGGTCAACGCGGCCCGGTCTGCAGCCGGGCGGCCGTCAGCGTGTTTTCCAGCAGCAGTGCGATTGTCATCGGCCCCACCCCACCTGGGACCGGGGTGATGGCCGCAGCCACCTCCCGGACCGGATCGAAATCGACATCGCCGCACAGCCGGCCATCGACCCGGTTGATGCCGACATCGATCACCACCGCCCCCGGGCGAACCATCTCGGCCGTGACAAACCGTGGAACACCAATCGCGGCCACCAGAATGTCGGCGGTGCGGGTGATGGCCACGAGATCGCGGGTCTGGCTATGACAGACCGTGACGGTGGCATTGGCTCCGGTTCCTTTCTGCATCAGCATCAAGGCCAGTGGTTTGCCCACGATGTCACTGCGGCCCAACACCACGATGTGTTGTCCAGCCGTGGGAATCTGTTCGTGAATCAGCAGCCGCTGCACACCCGCCGGGGTACAGGGGAGGAACCGCGGACGTCCCTGCGCTAAAAGCCCGACGTTTTCGGGGTGAAAGCAGTCGACATCTTTCAGCGGCGCGACGGCGTCGAGGATCCGCTGCGAATGGATCTGCGGTGGAACGGGCAACTGAACCAGAACGCCATGCACCAGGGGGTCGGCGTTCAGCCGGTGAACGACCTGCAACAGTTCGGCTTCCGAGGTCTGGTGGGGCAGCCGAATGACTTCCGTCCCCAATCCCACGGCTTCACACGCCGTGTGTTTGTTTTTGACATACACAGCGCTCGCCGGATCATCCCCGGTGAGGACGGCCGCGAGCCGGGGGGTGATTCCGGTGGCGTCACGAAATTCCTGCACGCGTCGGGCCACATCACTGCGGAGGACCGCCGCAATTTGCTTGCCATCGATCAGCCGGCCACTCATCCAGAACACCTTCTTGCTTGACAGTTGACAGCGAAACCGAAACGGGGTGGCCGGGTTGCGAAGCCGTGGCCGGGGTGAACATTCAGCCAGCGAGTGTCGAGAGGAGGGCCCAGCGGGCCGCCCACAGGGTCCCACCCGCCGCCAAACCCGCGGCGAAGTCATCGGCCATGATTCCCAGCCCGCTGTGCAACGCTTCAAACCGGTGCACTGGCCAGGGTTTGCG
>JBKCTR010000107.1:0-6049 GCA_046318755.1 Planctomycetaceae bacterium | reverse complement strand
CCCGGCGGTGGAGGAGCCCTGCCGCCAAGATGAACAGCCTCGGGCTGTGCAGCTCCACCACTACGAGCGTCACCCGACACTCGCCACTCGCAACCCGTCACCGATCACTCGCACGTCACCCGTCACTCGTCGGTCGAAGAGTCGGCCAACTCCAACCGTTCCATCTCAGCGTGCAGTTCGTCGCTCATCGTCCGCAGCCGCTCGACGAGGTTGGAGACGGGGGTCTGCGTCAGCCCGGGGGGATCCTGGAATTGGGCCAGCGCCCCCAGTGCGAACGCCGCCCCACGCACGGCACGCTTCAGTTGCACCCGGGCCATGACCCGCGCTTCCCGGGCCATCTCCCCCCCGTCCGCCTCACCTCGCCAAGACTCCGCACGATCGTGGTCTTCGTCCTCGGCGTCTTCCGGCTGCTCCGGCGGCAGATTGATCATCGCCTGAATCAGCCCCCCCGCGAGATCCGAGAGCCCCTGCAACAGCGTGTCCCGCGCGTTGTCCAGCCCCGCCGCCAGCCCCAGCCGCCGCAGTTGCTCCATCAGCAGGTGACCATCGGCAGACAGGTCGGTCGCCCGGCTCACGATTTCAGGCATCGGACGTTGCCACGGGAGTGCACCACCGGGTCGCGCGAAGAAGATCTGCCCTTCCAACCGGGGCATCTCATCCTCTTCCGAGTCGAAGTCGACCTCCAGATCAGACGCATCGTCGTCGGGATCGCCGTCTGCGGATTCCACCCCGTCGGCGTCGCTCGAGAGTTGCTCCGGCTCTTCTTGCCACCCACTGTCTTCCGACTCGAATGGTTCGCCGGCCTCATCGGTCGAGCCCGACAGGTCTTCGGGCAGGATGAACCGCAATTCCTCGGGCCGGGGCAAACCGGCCGACTCCAGCGCTCCGCGGATGGCCTGCTCGATCGACTCGCCCGCCACCAGACGTTCCTGAATCGAGCGCTGCAGGCGTTCCTGCATGCGGCGGCGGAACCGCTCAATCTGTTCCCACCGCTGCTCGGCATTCCGCTCTTCGGTCCCGCGCGAAGAATCCAGCTTCGGTCCCCCTGACGGGTCGAGCATCTGGGCAGGTCGGCCGAGTGTCTTCCGGACCAACGCCACCAGGCGGGCCAACCGCGACGCGACAATCTCGGGATCCTCCGCCGCCTCATCGCTCAGTCCGCGGAACCCGAGGGGCTGGTTCTTCCCCGTCATGGCCCCCCAATCGGCCGCCAACCGCAGGCCATCCCCCGAGTCCCAATAACCCGTCTCGTCCTGAACATCCAGGTCCGACACGAATTGCCGTTTCAGCTCGCGGAACATCTCGATGAGGGCCACATGACCTTCCATCGAACCCAGGCCGGTCTTCACCTGAACCCATGGTGGCGATGACAGCCCCCGCAAACCGGCCACTTCCAGGTCGTGCAGACCAAGCAGCCAACCCTCGGGCGAGATGATCAGGCTGGTCGCCTCCTGGCCAGGAACCAGGTTCAGCACGATGCCTCGGAACATCCGCTCGGGAGCCCCTCCCGCCGTGCTCCGCCAAACCCGCCCGGTGCCCCCCATGGCCAGTGCAAGTTCCAATACCCGATCTTCCAGATCCTCAACCCGCGACAGCTGGTCCAGCTTCCCTCGGTAGTGGATTGTGACAGACATCTCCGCCCCTCCCCGACAAACCAGGTCCCGTTCACATGGCCGCACGGGGAATCCACGCGGCCATCGCACAAGATACCTGTCTCTTTATGCTTGCCGTGACCGCCGCGCAAGTCAAGCGGTTTTCGATTCCGTGGAATCAGGCAGCAACTCCACTCGCTTCTGCAGCCGCTCGTCGAGAGCCCGCACCTGCCCCACCCGGCACGAGAGCCGATGCGGGCACAGCGACTGGCAGTGCTCGTCCCGATTGAACACCGGAAATTCTCCCCGCCGCATCCCCAGCACAATTCGGGGAATCACCTGCTCGAGATTCCGCCGGGCGGCTTCCCACTCCTCGATTCCCAAGAGGTCCAACCCCGAGCGGCTTCCCCGCTTCCCCTTCGCCTGCAATCCCGGGGTGAAGCCTCCCTCTTTCAGATACCAGAAGGCGGCCTGGGCCACCGCCGCCTGGCGACCGGCCAACTGCCGCTCCAGCACTGCCAAGACATACAGCGGCAACTGCAGGTTGGTCCCCAGAGCCACATCGTCGCGCGACAAGCGGCGCTGGCTTCCCGATTTGTAGTCCACCACAAAGAAGACCGGCTGCCCCGCCAATTCTCCCCGATCGATCCGGTCGATCCGCCCCCCCAGCCGAACCTGCTGCTCGCCAACTCCCACGCAGACCGCTGTCTGGTCCCCCTGCTCCGCCGTGCCGCTCCCGTCCCCCGCTTTGGCACCGAACGGTTTTTCAAACCGCACCGGCTGGGGAATCACATCGAACGTCGACCGGCAACGCTCGATGTGCTTGTCCCACTGCCGTCCGTATTCCTCACCCCACTCGGTCAGCAGCGTGATCTCGACCTCGGCCAACGCCTCGTGAAAGAGATCGGCCGGGGGATGCTCATGAATGCGCCGGCGGATGATCTCGGCGAACCGGCGGGCCAACTCGACTCCCTGTGGGGGAACGGCCGGGGGTTCGTCCCCGTCGAGGTCCTGCTGGTGCAGTTCGGCGAACGCGCCGTGGATCAGCGAGCCCCGCTCTCCATGATCGGTGGCGAATTCGATCGCATCCAAGGGCTCGACCCGCAACACCCGCTCGACGAAAAACCGAAACGGGCATTGCCCATACTGTTCAAGATGGGTGGCACTGAAATGGCGGTTGGCGGGAAAGAGTCGGGCCAGCCAGCGCAGGTTGTCTGGCGACTCCAACTGACCATCGGCCACCGTGAAGCCCGCCGTATGAAATCGTAGGGCATTCAGATCGCACGCCCGCAAGGCGCGCGCCACGGGGCGCGACGTCGAGGGATCTTCGGCGGCGCGGGCCAGCAATTGCGGACGTTTGGCCAGTGCGTCGTGCATGGCCCGCACACGCAGATCGGCCGGAGAGAGAATGCGGCCCGCCTGGGGAATGGGATCAAGCTCAACTTCCAGTTGCTCGAGTTCGGGGCGCCGCTCGAACAGGTCACGCACGGCCGTCACGTACGGACTGCAGGTCAACGGAGCCCCCTCGGGGGAGATCGCCGGGTAGAGCAGCGTCAACCCGCGCGCGGCACGGGTGCAGACCCGGTAGAACAGCAGCATCTCTTCCTGCGTTCGCAGTGCCTGATGCCCCAACTGCAACCCGCTGTCGTTCAGTTGCCGCCGCTCGATCTCTCCATACAGGCAATCGTCCGCCCGGCGACGGGGAAAACTCTGTTCGTCCAGTCCGGCGAAGAACAGCCACTGCACATCGAGATTTCTCACCTCAGAAGCCGACAGCACGCGGATGCCCCCCGGCCGCAGCCCACCCTGCCGGGGTTGATCCTGCCGACGGACCAGGTCGGTCAGTTCCCGCAGAAACCCTGCCAGGTCGAGCTGGCGGGGAGCCTCGTCCGGCAACGCATCCACCTTGGCCGCCGCGAAGAGCGTGTTGATCACGCGTTGCCAGTGCTCGGCATCCACCGAATCGTTTCCGCCCCACCGCAACAGGTGCAGGTGTTGGGGGTCGGCGAGCTTCCGCAGTTCAATCGCCCAGTCCTTCAGGGAATGCCGCGCCCGCAGCGGCTGCAGCCAAGCGTCGAGTTTCCGCAACAGGTCCAGCGCCATGGCCGCCTGTCGCTGTCCACCAGACGGTTCATTCGCGGCGGCTTCCCGCGCCAACAGGTCCAACATCCGTTGCCGGTCTTCCCCCACCTGCAATCGCCGTAACGTCGCCAGTGTGGCCGAGACCTGCCGTTCACCCCGCTCATCGACGACAAACGGGAGGAACGGCGAACGCAGCACATCCTGCAACTGGTCGTACGGCCAATCGGACTGCTCGAGGCTCAGCACCTTCCACAGGGCCCGCACCACCGGGGCCTCCTGCAGAGACGGCACCCACGACAGATCCAGCGGCAGGCCGGCCGCTGGAAAGATCTGGTCCACCAGATCGGCATAGTCGGCCACATCGCGGAAGACCACCACGATCTCTCCCGGATCCTCCCCCGCCAACAGCAGTTGTTTGATCTTCGACGCCAGCCACAGCACCTCGCCCCGCTGCCCGGGGACCGCCACAATCTCCAGGCCCCGGTTGTCTGCCTCGCGCGGGGTCTCGCGCACGTTCCCAAACAGATCCTGGGCGATCTTGCGCAATCCGGCCGGGCGCGGCTCGGCCCGCAGGACATTCCCGGGGGCCTGCCAGTCGATCACCCGGGCGTGCCGGGCCAACTGCTCGGGCACACGACGGCTCTTGGCGAACAGGTCGGAACGGCGCTCGCCCGCTTCCCCCGGCAGAGACAGCAGCAGCCGTCCCGCCCGGCTCGCAAGTTGCCCCAGAATCTCGTATTGGATCTGGTTGAAATCGTCGAAGCCATCGACGATCACCAATTCGAGGCACGGGAACGCGTCCCACGCCTTGTCGCGCAGACTCTCGCGGGCCCACCAGAACCGTCCCTCCGGGTCGAACCAGCGCTGCCGCTGCAGCACCGACTGGTACTCCGTGTAGATGCGGGTCAATTCCCGGTCGCGGGCCGAGGCTCCGCGCCCCTCAAAGGCGCGGGCCAGGTCTTCGGGCCAGGTCTCGGCCCGCTTCAATTCGGCGATGAACGACTGAACCAGGTCGAGAAACCCGGCCGAATCGGCGATGGGGGCGAAGTGACGCAGGTCCCCCGCGTCGCGCAGGCGGCGGATGACATTGCGCAGCAGAGTGCGCTGCTGACCGGGGGACAGGGGTGTGACGGGCTGGGCGGTCCGTTCCAGGATCTGTTCCGCGAAGTCTTCGAACGTCAGCACCTGCGGCTCGACCAGCACACCCCCCACCAGCGCGGTCAACCGCTGCGAGATCTCAAACGTCTCGCGCAGGTTCGGGGCCAGCCAGAGGGTGGTTCCCAGTCGCAGATCCCGCCGCGCTTCGCGCAGGGCCTGGGCGTACAATTCCAGAAAGGCGGTGGTCTTCCCCGCGGCGGCGGGGGCAGAGACCAATTCGATGGTACCCGACATGTTTCAGGCCAGGATCTCGTCGATGACCTCGCCCCCCACGTCGGTCAACCGCTTGAACCGCCCTCCGTGGTAGAACGTCAGCTTCTCGTGGTCGAGCCCCGCCAGGTGCAGCAGGGTGGCGTGCACATCCCGCAAGTGGCAGGGACGCTCGGCCGCTTTCTCTCCCAGCTCGTCGGTGGCCCCCAGGCAGAACCCGCCCCGGGTCCCCCCCCCCGCGAACCACATCGTTCCCGCGCGGGGGTTGTGATCGCGTCCAGGAGTCTTCTTGTTGTGGTTCGCTTCGTTGGTATCGGGAGTCCGACCAAACTCCCCTCCCCAGACCACCAGCGTGTCATTCAGCAGTCCCCGCTGTTTGAGATCACGCAGGAGTGCGGCCAGGGGCTGATCGACCCGCGCGGCCGCCTTGCGATGTCCCCCCGCCACATCATCGTGCGAATCCCAACCCCCCGCCCAGATTTGCACAAACCGCACCCCCCGCTCCACCAGCCGTCGGGCCAGCAGGCAGCGGGAACCAAACGCCCGGGTCTCTTTCTGGTCGAGACCGTAGGCGGTCTGGATGTGCTGCGGTTCCCCCGCCAGATCGATCGTCTCGGGAATCTCGGTCTGCATGCGGAAGGCCAGTTCGTACGACGCCATGCGGGCATCGAGGTCGGGATGCTGCGGACGCTGTTCCCGGTGCCGTCGGTTCAGGCTGCGGACCAGCTCCAGTTGCCGAGTCTGCTCATCCCGAGATTCGGGGGACCGCAGCTCGAGCACCGGCCGGTCGCCGCTGCGGACCTGCAGCCCCAGGTAGTCGGCGGGAAGATAGCCATTGCTCCAACTGCGGTTCCCGCCGAACGGCTTGCCATCCCGCAGCACCACATACGCCGGCAGGTTCTGGTTCTCGCTCCCCAGCCCATACAGCAGCCACGAACCAATCGAGGGATTTCCCTGCACGGGAAACCCGGTGTTGTAATGGAACAGCGCGGCGGGGTGATTGTCGC
>JBKCTR010000106.1:0-7735 GCA_046318755.1 Planctomycetaceae bacterium | reverse complement strand
TCGATGCAACTGACCCACTGGCTGAACAGAATGGCCTTGCCCCCCGAGGCGGCAATCTCTTCCATGTCGGCTTCGAGCCGTTCGAGCTTCGCGCTCTCCCCGGTCAGCGGGTCGTAGTTGGTGATCTGCTTCAGCCGCATTACCAGTTCGAACACGTGCTGAATGGTGATGGAATCTCCCATCCCATTCAATTGGATGACCCCTTCTTTCTCGGCCACATCGTAGGCCAGTCGCTGGGCCGGGGCGAGTTCGAGAAACTCGTCCCGGTCAAGGCGGGGGGGCATGTCCTTCATCACCAGGTCTTTGGTCCGCCGCAGAATGTACTGCTTCGACAGCAGTTGCAGTTGCCGCAGGTCGGGCGTCGCCCGGGGAGGAACCACCTCCATGAACTCATACAGGGCGGCCAGTTCCTCGGGGCGGTTCTCGATGGGGGTGCCGGTGAGGGCCCAGCTTCTCTGCCGGGGAATCGCCCGGGCGGTCGAGGAGGTGCGCGAGTCGCGGTTCTTGATCCGCTGGGCCTCGTCGAGAATCGCCAGGTCGAACTTCGGAATCTGGTCGCCAAACGCCTCCATGTCGCGAACCAGCAGTTCGTAGTTCGCCAACAGCACCGTGGTCCCCTGCATGGTCCACAGCAGTTGCCGACGGGGCCCCTCTCCTTCGAGCGTGACGACCGGAATTTCCTCGGCCCAGGTGCGAAACTCGCGCTGCCAGTTGGGAATGAGCGGCTTGGGGCAGACCAGCAGCACCCGCCGCACCTGCCCCGCCCGCAGCAGCAGGCGAATGGCCGTGATGGTCTGCATGGTCTTGCCCAGCCCCATCTCGTCGGCCAGCAGGCAGGCCTGATTGGCGAAGAGCCAGGCAATTCCCTCGTATTGGTAGGGAAAGGGCTCGAAGGGCATGATCAGCTCTTGCCCCTTCAGCCACGTCTCCAGCGGCGGCTGCAGCAGGTAGAACAGCCGGTCTTCGATCGAGATCGCATCGGCCGGAGGCTTGATGCGCGTCAACTTCCCCTCGGGGACTGCTCCGGGGGGAAGCAGGTCGGCCAGAGTCGCCACTGGGGGCGACAGGGGAATGTGTGGCGCGGGAATGTCGGCGCTCACCCCGGTCTGGGTTCCGGGGGGAGCGCCGGCGACGGATTGCGGGTCCGTCGCCTCGGTCGGCGGCTTTGGTGCAGGGGCCGGTTTGGGTGGGGGATCGGGTGCTTCCGGAAACCGCAGCCCCACGGTCTTCAGCGTCGGCCAGAGGGGCCGCCACCGCTCACACACCAATTCCAGCGGCGAGAGGGGAATGGGAATGGTCTTCAACCGGGGAGCCCGCTGCAGGGCACTGTTCATCCCCGAAGCGAAGACCTCCACGGTGGGCTGCGTCATCGCAGCGCTCCAGTCCTGAGAGTTTCTTGAAGGGCCTCGCGGACCCGAATGAACGGTTCGCGCAGGTCGGCATCGGCGGGAATCTGCTGCGCCCCCTCGTCGACACGCACCTGATCCGATGCGTGGGCCTCATGAAACCGAATGGTTTGCCGGCCCAGTTTCATCGTCCGTTCCCCCCTGGCTTCTCCAGTCGGATCCACCAGCACAACCGGCACGTCGATGTGATTGCGCAGCTCGAGAATTTCCGGCTGGTCGGTGAGAATCAACTGCGGCTTGACCGACGACTTGTCGACCAACGTGCCGCCGATCAGTTCACCCAGAAGAAACGGTTTCAGGCTGGCCCCATACAGGATCTCCTGCGTGGCGTTCGCCCGCACCGGGGTCGTGCACTGGAACTCCAGCGGACGCCCGTAATGGTTCGTGACCAGCAACCCACCCGTCAGTCCCTTGTCAGGAACTTCGATGGCGGTCAAAAAACCCAGTCGTAGTTGCTCTGCTTTGCCGTTGGTCGCCATACTCCCCTATCAATCGTCCCGCCTTCCGGGGGACTTGAAACGGTGATTGTGGATCTGATCTCCCCCGGAAGATCTTCTCCCCCCTTCCAGTTTGCCCGCCCCGATGAAACTTCCCAGTTTGACTCATGGGAGTTTTGCCCCGTGGCGGCGCGTCAGGTGATCCTGGTGGATTTCCGTTCCCTCGGTGATTCTCCTTCACGGTCCGAGTTGCGGGCCTGGCAGTCGGCCCGGCTGAGGCAACTGCTGGCTCAGGTGGCCGGGCGCAACCCGTTTTGGACCAACCGCTGGCGGCAGGCACAGGTCTCTCCCGAACAAATCACCGGGTGTGACGATCTCCACCGCCTGCCGTTGGTGACCAAGTCGGAAATTCTGGCCGACCAACGGGCGCATCCCCCCTATGGCACCAACCTGACCTTCCCCCGCGAGCACTACTCGCGGCTGCACCAGACCTCGGGCACAACCGGTCAACCGATGCGTTGGCTCGATACGCCCGAAAGTTGGGGCTGGATTCTCGACTGTTGGCGTCAGTTGTTTGGCT
Organism: Planctomycetaceae bacterium; assembly: GCA_046318755.1. Classification (GTDB taxonomy): domain Bacteria; phylum Planctomycetota; class Planctomycetia; order Planctomycetales; family Planctomycetaceae; genus UBA10511. The sequence continues at coordinate 5,312 of JBKCTR010000106.1, read as the reverse complement.
GGATGGGGCTGACACCCCGAGACCGGTTGTATTACGCCTTTTCGTTCGGTCCGTTTTTGGGGTTCTGGGCGGGGTTTGAGGGGGCCAATCGGTTGGGCAATCTGTGCATTGCCGGTGGGGGGACCAGCAGTGAAGCCCGCCTGCAGTCGCTGCTCGAAAACGAGGTGACCATTGTCTGTTGCACCCCCACCTACGCCCTCCGGCTGGCCGAGGTCGCGCGGGACAAGGGGCTCGATTTGCCGGGCAGCCGGGTGCGGCAATTGCTGGTGGCGGGAGAACCCGGCGGAAACATCCCTGCGACGCGCCAGTTGATTGAGAGTGCGTGGGGAGCGCGGGTGGTGGATCATTGGGGGATGACCGAACTGGGCCCCCTCGCGATCGAGTGTGCGGAAGAGCCCGGCATGCTGCGGGTGTTGGAGACCGAATGCATTGCCGAGGTCTTGGACCCGCAGTCCCTGCAACCCGTGGGAGAGGGGGAGGAAGGGGAGTTGTTTAAAACCAAACTGCGGCGGGTGCCCAGCCCGCTGATTCGTTACCGGACGGGTGACCGAGTCAGGCTGGCTCGAAATTCGCCGATGGGGAAATCGCAGACCGGCCCCACGTCTCACGAGACAGCCGGCTTTCTGCGGCTCGAGGGGGGAATTCTGGGGCGCGTCGATGACATGGTGACCATTCGGGGGAACAACCTGTATCCCTCGGCCCTGGAGGATGCGATCCGCAGTGTGCCGGGAGTGGCCGAGTTTCGCATTCACCTGTGGGACGGGGTGGGCCTGCAGCGTTTGGAACTCGAAATCGAGCCACTGGCCGGTTTGTCGGCCGGCGAGATTGTCGCCCTGATTGGCCGGTTGGAACAATTGGTTCGCGAGCGGTTTTTGTTCCGGGCCGAGGTCCGAACAGTGGGAGTGGGGGAGTTGCCCCGCTTCGAGATGAAAGCCCGTCGGTTCTGGCGTCATCCGGTGACTGACGGTGGTGGCACGCCGTCGGGGTGATCTGTAAAGTAGCCCAGCAGGGGCCATTGACCGCTGCGAGAAGATTTCCGCGTTCCCTTTGGAGCGAGAGACGTCCGCGATGTTGACTGCGCGAGAGACCTGGAGTTCACCCGTCGACAGCCGGGTCACAGGGCAACGGCCCGATGGGGCACGGTTGCCGAGCCGTGTGACCGGTTGGTTCTGGGGCTCGTGCTGGACTGCGTTGCTGGCAGGCTGGCTGTTGACGACCTCCCTGGCGGCGCAGGCCCCGCCGGGCGGCCCTCCCGGTGGTCCACCCGCCGGTGGACCACCACCGGCTGGACCACCCGGTGGTGCAGCACCAGGCGCCGGGGCACCAGCGACAGGAACCGGGGCACCAGCGACAGGGGCCGGGGGACCCGAGGCGGGGGCCCCCCCGGCAGGGGGTGGGCAGGTGAAGTACACGGTGGTCCCCGCGGGACCAGGCGGGCTGTATGTGTATGTCCCTGGCCAGTGGGCGATGGTCAATGTGAATGTCGCCAATCCGGGAACGCAGCCGGCCGAGCTGCAGTGCGCCACCTACTTCGACCAGGAGCCCTCCCTGCAGTTTGGGCGCAAAGTGTGGTTGCCCCCGCAGTCGCGCATGAAAGTCTCGCACCCCATTTTGGTTCCCGAGGGATACACCGAGCCGCAGTTGCGGTTCCACTCGATTGTCGAGAGCGCCGGGAAAATGGTGCGGGAAGACACCTCGCAGGTGCAGCACAGCGGCAGTTTCTTCACCTCGCTGAAGCGGCCGATCACCGGGATGATCGAAGACACCGAGCGGGAAACGCAGGATCCCAAGAATCCTCCGTACGACCTCGTGGTCGCGTGCCGGGTGAAGGCCGGAACGGGACGGCAGGTGGCCAACCTGCTGGACGACTTCCTGCCTCCCGAAGAAGAGAGCTACCGCGCGATCGATCAACTGGTCATCTCCAGCAGCCGCATTTTGAACGACCAGGCCGGACTCTCGGCCATCCGCGAATGGGTGGGGGGAGGCGGCCGGGTCTGGCTGATGATCGATTCGGTCGATCCCGAGGTGCTGGGGGCGTTCTTCGGCGATGACTGGCAAGGGCAGTATGTCGACCGCACCTTCCTGGCCGAGGTCAAGATCGAACCCTCTGTGCCCACCCTGGGGAATCCTTCGGAGTTGGTGCGTTACGACGAACCGATCCCTTTTGTCCGGTTGGTGACCACTCCCCAGGAAGAGGTGTGGTACACGGTGAACGGCTGGCCGGCGGCGTTTTGGAAGAGCTACGGTGCCGGACGGGTGCTGGTGACCACTCTCTCGCCGCAGGCGTGGATGGGAGTGAACGCCAGCTCGTGGGCGGCGGCCGAGCAGTCCCGGCTGGAGAACATCAAGGCTGCCCGGTTCGGCCAGGAGGATCTGCCGCCGGAGCCACCGGCCCCCCCGTCCGCCCCCCCGCCTCCCGATTTGCCTCAAGCCCCCGGCCGTCCCGGGATGCCCAACCCGGCGGCCGCCAGCAATAATCCCGCCGAGTTCAGTTTGTATGTGCCGAATGAGCCCATGCAGCGGCTGGCGGCCGACTTTCTGGGGGCCCGGCCCCCCGAGGCCTCGGTGGAGTCGTTGGTGGCGGAACAGGCGGGCGACTACATCGGTTACAAAATTCCCGGCCGCGACAAGGTGCTGAGCGTGCTCTTCGCATTTGTCGGGGCTCTGGTCTTGGCGGCGTTGTACCTCTGGCGGGCAGCCCGATTGCAGCAACTGGGCTGGTTCGTCCCCCTGTTGGCCCTGTTGGCCGGGGGCGCTCTCGTCTGGCTGGGCAACCAAAGCCGCACTTCCAGCCCCTCGGCCCTGTCGGTGGTGCAGTTGGTGAACGGCATTCCCGGTTCCCACGAGTATCAATCGAGCGGATTCGGCGCCGCCTATTCACCCGATGGCCGGGAGACCGAACTGGGCTCTGACCGCGGGGGTCGGGTGCTGCTGAGCATGGCTGGCGGTTCGCTGCAGAACCGGCGGATGGAGTGGACCGACCTGGGCAAGTGGCGTTGGGTCAATCTCGACCAGCCGCAGGGACAGCGGGCGATGACGATGACCCGCTCGGGGACGACGCGGAAGCCGTTCATTGCCGAGGCGACCTTCGGCCCGCAAGGCCTGGTGGGACAGCTTCAACCGGGAGACGCCCAGGGGGTTTCGGATGCGGTGATCAGCACCAATTGGGGACGGATTGGTGTGGAATTGAACCCCGATGGCACCTTTGTGGCGTCGGCCGACAATGTGCTGACGCGCAATCAATACCTCGCGTCGCAATTCCTGTCGGATGAGCAGTCGCGCCGGCAGAAGACCCTGAAGAAGGTGATCGACAGCGTCGACACCGTGGCCCGCAAGTCGGCCGTGCAGATCTTCGCCTGGACCGAGCCCTGGGTCGACGGGCTGGTCCTCGATTCCCAACGGACGGTCAAGGGGGCGGCCCTGGTCCAGATGCCGTTGACCATTACCCGCCCGGCTCCCGGGACCGACTACCTCATTCCCTCGCCGCTGTTGCCCTTCCGCAACCAGCGGGGAGCGGGGCCCGATGGGTTGACGTCTTCTCCCATCTGGAACTTCGTGAAGAACGAAGGGGCCGATCGCGATCTGCCCGGAACGGCGTGGTTTGTGTTCGAGCCTCCCGCCTCGTTGTTGCCGTTTGAAGCGGTTTCGGCACGGGTGCGAATCGATGTGTCGGGCCCCATCGGCCGCCTCGAGGTGGCTGGCTGGAAGAATGGCGAATTGGTGGTTCTGAAGGAATGGATCGACCCCGTGGGCCTGGTGGAACTGCAGATTGATGATCCCGCGGTGCTGCAGGTGACCGACGGCGGGGTGCTGCTGCGGTTCTCGGCGGGAGATCCCAGCCGTCCCAATCTGACCAAGCGCGAGGAGGATGGGCAGGTGATCAAAAGCACCTGGAAGATGGAGTCGTTGAAGATCGACCTGCGGGCCCGCTCGTTGGCGACCGAAGGGGGCTGATTCAGCCCCCGGAATCGAGTCCCCCGAATCGACCCCTCGTGGTGTGTACTCTGTGCGTGTGGAATCTCGTCCTGTTCCCGAAAGAGTGTGTTGAATGGCTTCCGAGCGACCGGTTCTTGAGATCGAGAACCTGACCAAGAAATATGGGGAATTCACCGCCCTCGACTCGATGACCCTGTCGGTCGATCGGGGGCAGATCCTGGGATTGATCGGCCCGAACGGGGCCGGGAAGACCACCACCATCAAGATCCTGGTGGGGCTGCAGCGTCCCACCAGCGGGCGGGCCACGATTGCCGGTGCCGACTGCGTGCGGGACGCCAAGCGGATCAAGAACCTGGTGGGTTACATGCCCGACAAGTTCGGGTCGTACGAGAACATGCGGGTCCGCGAGTATCTCGATTTCTTCGGGGCCGCGTTCGGCATTTCCCGCCGCACCCGCAACAAGCGGATCGACGAGGTGATGGAAACCACCGGCACCACCTACATGAAGGACCGGTTTGTCGACAGCCTGAGCCACGGCATGGGCCAGCGGGTGGGCATTGCCCGCACGCTGATTCATGACCCCGAGGTGATCATCCTCGACGAGCCGGCCAACGGGCTCGATCCTCAGGCCCGCATCGAGATGCGTGAGTTGCTGCTGCGTCTGGCCGCCATGGGCAAGACCCTGCTGGTCACCAGCCACATCCTTCCCGAGCTCGCCCGCATCTGCAATCGGGCCGCGATCATGACGCACGGGAAGCTGCGGGCCTATGGCACGGTCGAAGAGATTGGCCGCCAGGTCTCGCAGCAGCGGCTGATCGAGGTGCAACTCGACAATGCCGCGCAGGTCGAGGCGGCCGCCGCGGCGATCCGCAAGGGGCTCGACGCCGGGGCCGAAGTGACCCCCGCTCCCAATGAGTCGAGGGTGCGGTTCCGCACGGCGAAGCCCGAGTCGGAATTGGGGGTCTTGCTGGCGGCACTGGTGGGTGCGGGGCTGAAGGTGACCCAGTTCCGCGAAGTGCAGACCGATCTGGAAGATGCCTTCATGACCTTTGCCCGACCCAATCAGCCCGTCGGGGCGGGAGCCAGCCGTCCATGAACAACCCGGTCCTCGGTCGTGAATTGCTGTCGTTGTTCCGCAGCCGGCGGATGGCGCTGATCCAGTGCCTGTTGCCGGCCCTGCTGGGGCTGTTGATCCTGCTGCGCTGGCCGACGGAAGACCGCCTGGCGCTGTCGGGGAACCGGTCGATGGAGGTCTTTCGGCTGTTCGCCCTGGGCTTGTTGAGCACGATGCTGCTGCTGATGCCGGTGTTCCCGGCCACCAGCATCGTGAAAGAGAAAATCCAGGGAACGCTGGCGCTGTTGTTGAACACCCCCCT
>JBKCTR010000105.1:0-32170 GCA_046318755.1 Planctomycetaceae bacterium | reverse complement strand
CAAGCCCGCCTGAAAATAGCAGAAGCGGTCGAACACGAGTTTCGACCGCTTCATGCTTGTTGTTACCAGGTGTCACGACAAAAGTCGCGACAAGCCTTCCAAGATTACTTCTTGGCGGCCTTCTTCTTGGCAGCCTTCTTGGGAGCAGCCTTCTTCTTCGCGGCTTTCTTGGCCATGTGAGGAATCCCTCTCTTCTCTAAGGGTGGCAACCGCTCTGCCGCCTGAACCGGGCGAAGTGAAACTGCAGAGATGTTGTCACGCAGAACCAAATCCTTCAGTCCGCCAACCTTGGCGGACCAACGCATCTCTCCTGTTCTCTCACCCGCAGCCCAGATCACCGTGCGACACGTCTCGGTGCGACACTTCTCAGTGTTCGACACAGTTCTGTCTCCGCCACAGTGCCTCACCTTCCGCTCAACTCATCACGAACTTGTGTGCCGCAATGTTGTTGATCGAGAGGAGAGTTCCGTGTCTGCCTGTGAGATTCCATTCAGCCGACGCGTTTCCTGCGAGCATGGTAAGCAATTCCCAAAAATGTGCAAGCACTTTTTGATCGTTTTCCACATTATTTCCCCAGATGCTGACGGCGTTTCAAAGTGGCCAAGCTCTCTCTCGCGATGCGCTCACAGCCCGGTGTGTAGTCAAACACCTCCACCGAGACCCATCCTTCGTAGTGCGTCTCCTCCAGTGCATCGAGGATCGGTCCAAAATCGGTGGCACCCATTCCGGGGCCCAGCATGTTCGAGTCATTGGCATGAAAATGCCCTGTTTTTCCAGCATATCGACGGATCAGCGCGGGAACGCTCTCGGCTTCCGAAAGCATCGCTTTGACATCCTGGTGCAGCACACAGTGGGGATGATCGACACGCTCGATCAGCTCCATGGCTTCGGCACATGTGGTGAGGAAGTTGGTCTCGCGCGGTGTCAGCGGTTCGACGCACAGAGTCACTCCTCGCGCGGCGAAGTGCGGCATGCAGGCGCGGAAAACTTCAGCGGCGCGACTGTACCCCTGGTCTCGCGAGGTATTGGCATCGAGATTGCGCTGGCCCGGCGAGCCAAACACCAGCACCTCGCCACCCAGATCGGCACAGGCGTCGCCCAGTGCGATCAGATACTGCGTCGTTGCCTGCCGAACCCCCTCATCGGCCGTGGTCAGGTGCAGGCCCGTGGTCTTGGCCAACAGCCAGTGCAGGCCGATGATCTGCAGGCCATGCGCCTCGGCCACGGTGCGCAGTTCCCTGCGCTTGATCGCATCAACATCGGTGATCCTCGGGGCCAGTGTGAAGGGTGCCACCTCAATCCCCTGGTAGCCGACCTCGGCGATGAAGCGGCATTGCCGCTCCCAGCTCCAGTCTTCAAACAACTCCTGACAGATGGCGAATTTCATCGGTGGTTGGTCCCTTGCTGGTGGGCACGGTTCTGGTCAGACAGACATCGCGACGAGCATAACACCCGCGCCATTGATCGGGCGACCGCAACCGGGCCATCTTCCCACATCCTCGACAACAGTCCGGAAATGCTATGTTGAGAGGGCTGTGCCCCAAGCAACTGAAGGGCTTCGTGTTGATTCCGACCTGGAACCGCGGCGATGAATTTCCTGTGGATCACCCTGATTGTCGAAGGCTATCTGCTCACGCTGTTGCTGGTTCCGTTCGTCATCCTGCAGCGGCGTCGGCAGAGCGTGGCGACCATCGCCTGGATCATGGCCATCGTCGTGTTGCCCTACGTAGGCTCGGTGCTGTTCCTCTTGTTCGGCATCAACCGGGTCGAACGACGGGCGGCGCTGAAGCAACTCGCCCGCCGTGAACTCGATGCCCTGCTGGTGGGCCGACCCCAGAATCAACTGTTGCCCGCCGAGGCGGAGCATGTCGCCGGGCGGCGGCTGATGCAGCTGATCGACCGGGTATCCGGGTTTCACGCCACCTATGGCAACGCGGTCGAAATCGTGGCCGATACCAATCGGACTCTCGGCCTGATCGAGCGGGAGATTGCCTCGGCGAGGCAGTCGATCCATCTTGAATACTACATCTGGCGCGAGGACCAGACGGGTCAGAGACTGCGGGACCTGCTGATCGAAAAGGCCCGCGCGGGGGTCTGTGTGCGGTTTTTGTTCGATGGCATCGGCTCGCTGTTTTTGGGCCGGAGGTTTCTCCAACCGATGCGCGACGCCGGGATCCAGGTGGCCAATGCCCTGCCGGGACCCACTCTGCGGGAGCGCTGGTCCATCAACCTGCGCAATCACCGCAAGATTGTTGTGGTGGATGGCGTGGTGGGGTTCACCGGTGGGATGAACATCGGGGACGAATACCTGGGGCGTAATCCACGGCTCGGTTTTTGGCGCGATACGCATCTGCGTCTGCGTGGCCCGGCCGCGGGGCAGCTCCAGCAAGTGTTCGCCGAAGATTGGTACTTCGCGACCGGAGAAGCCCTGACCCAGCCGCAGCTCTATCCCCAGGCCCCCGAGGGAGGGGGCGACGTCGCCCAGGTGGTTTCCGGTGGACCCGACGGTGATTTCGATGCGTTTCAGACGCTCTTCTTCGCCGCCCTCAACGAGGCCCAGCAGCGAATTACACTGGCGACCTCTTATTTCATCCCTCCGACTCCCCTGGCCACCGCCCTCGCGACAGCCGCACTGCGCGGTGTGCAGGTGCGGCTGCTGGTCCCCGGAGTCGCCGACCATCAGTGGATGGTGACGGCTGGCCGCGCCTGGTACGAACAGCTGCTGCAGGCCGGGGTTCAGATTTTCGAGTACCAGAAGGGGCCTCTGCATTCGAAAACGCTGACCATCGACGGCATTTGGTCGCTGGTGGGCTCTCCCAATCTCGACTTTCGCAGCCTGCTGCTGAATTTCGAGGTCGCGGTGGCGCTGTATGGTCCCCGTGCCGCCCGCGAGCTGGAAGAACAATTCGCGGATGATCTGCGCGAGGCGGTCGCTGTGGATCTGGCGCGGTTTCGCACCCGCGGGAAATGGCAGATTCTGTGCGAACAGACACTGCTGTTGTTCGCCCCCGTGCTGTAGCGGGTCGGGACAACGGTGCGCGGCCAAAGTGATTCGCCCTCGCACCTTTCGGCCTGCCGAATTGTCCGCCCGCGACGAGTCGAGGCCCGCTCACGAATGCGGCGCCAAGGCCAGGAGCCTTCTTCAGGCGGGGCATCAATGCAGCGACCCGGCTGTCCAAGCAAGACAGCCGGGTCGTGTCGCGATCCTTTGACAGGGCTCGCCTGCCTCCCCCGGCCAGTTCAGCGAACCGAGGGAAGCCGTCGCACGCGAGTTGCATTCGGACGGAGTTACCGCCCGTAGTAGTAGCCGATGCTGTTGATACGCTTCACGGGCACCCAGCGTGGGGCATGAACCGAGTAGAACCCCTGTTGCGTCGTGTCGGTCGGCTGGTAGATCACCGGAGGACCGCCGGGAATCCGGCCACCCTTCTGCGTGAACTGCTCGTAGGGATAGTACCGCTGATAGGTGTTGGTCACCCGGGTCAGACGGCTCGCGGGAAGTCCCCAACCGTACTGATACTGATACTTGACCACCGGAGGCAACGGGACCGCCACCGGAACGTTGTATCCCACGGCCGAGTAAACTTCCGAATCGCGGGGATCCTGGTACCAACCGACAACCGGTTTGTAGCAGCCGCCACCAAGGCAACCACCACGGCACCCCTTACCCCGGCAATTGTCGCAGCCAGTTCCCGCCAACCCCCGGCCGCCATGTCCACCGCGGCACGCGTCGCAGTCTCCATGTCCGTGCCGATGGCCGTGACGGCAGGTGGGGCAACCGTCGGCATCGTAGCCACCCCGGCCACCATGCCCCTGAGCGTACAGTTCGTCGATGTAACCGCGGCGCCCATGACGGCCGTAACCACCGTGACCATAACCGGCTGGGCCATAACCTCCCTGGCCGTACGCCCGGCGGCCATTGCCCCGGCCGCGAGAGACATTGCAGCCACATCCGGCCCCGTGCCGCCCAGGGCCCCGGCGACCGACACCACTTTGGCAGGCGTCGCAGTCACCCAAGCCCAGGGTGGGGTCGATGTATCCGGATCCACTGCCCGGATGGCTGTATGCTCCGGTTCCCGCGCCATCAGTCCGGCAATCAATCAACTGCACATCGTCAGCCCGCAGGTTGGGGCCTCCGATCGACAGGAACAGGCTGATGGCGAGGGCAGCCTGCCCCATGGACCACAAATTCTTGATCATGTTCTCATCCTGAGAGGAGGTGGGCCGGGTGATTACTTCCACCACCCCGAACCCCGGTACCAATCATGCACCTGGTTGTTGTGGTAGTGGATCTTGGGTTGCCGGAACCAGAAGCCCGAGCCCAGCTTGTAATGGCTGTGATACTTCACGCGGACTTCGGTGCCGACGAGGTGCGGTTTGGGGACCAGGGGCAGGCAAGAGAGCCCGTGGCAGTTCTTGTAGTAGTACGGGGGATACAGCGCCCGGTACGAGTGGGCGTAGGTCATCTCGTACGGATGGAAAGCGGGATTGGTGATCATGGTCCAACCCACCTCCGCGGGAATATCCGGCTTGGGCGAGGGATAGAGCGCCGCGTCGATTGCGGGGCTCGCAGCCGGGGTGAGTTCTTCCTGAGCCCGGGCACCGGTGGCCGTGCAGGCCAGACAAACGGCGACCGCCGACAACAGCAGACGTTTCATGGGAAATCCCTTCCTTGGAAGCCCGCGCTCCCGTCGCGAATCGGGGAGTCGCTCTGGAATCCTTGCTGGCGACGCGATGTGCCAGCCTGCATCAAAATTCGGCCTTCAACCACGGCAACAATCAGTCACGAGGGACCCGGAATACCCGGTAAATGCATTTTGCCCAAGGGGGGGGCAGCACAGGCGTTACGAACGGAACCGGGACGGTCTTGACTGGTGCGACCACCAAACCGGGATTCTTCCGCAGCTTGAGAGTGATCCCTGTAATCGCTACAGTTTGCCGCGCCCTGGATTGGAGATTTGTACAGATCATGGCAGAGTCACCGGATTCGACACGAGAAACCCCCGAACGGACCGCGGGACTGAATGAGGGAGACCGTACCCAGTACGTATCCATCAGCCAGGAGAGCCGTCGGCGGTACCTGAACTACGCACTTTCCGTCATCACGGCCCGGGCCCTGCCCGATGTGCGCGACGGGCTGAAACCGGTGCAGCGGCGGCTGCTCTATGCGATGTTCGATTCGCTGGGGCTGACCTTCGACGGGCGTTATGCCAAGTGCATGAAGATCTGTGGCGAGACCACGGGCAATTTCCATCCGCATGGGGACGTGGCCTGCTATGAGGCGCTGGTGCGGATGGCGCAGGATTTCAGTCTGCGGTACCCGCTGGTGGATGGGTGGGGGAACTTTGGCTCGGTGATGGGGCTGCCCGCCGCGGCCGCCCGGTATCCGGAAGCCCGCCTGACGGCGCTGGCTGGCGAGCTGATGAGCGAGCTGCGGTTCGAGACCGTCAATTACCGTCCTACCTACGACGCCCAGCGGGAAGAACCCGTTGTCTTGCCCGCCCGGTATCCCAACCTGCTGGTCAATGGAGCGCAGGGGATCGCTGTCGGCATGGCCACCAGCATTCCACCGCACAATCTTGGCGAGGTGATCGACGCCTGCATCCAGCTGATTGGCGACCGCGCCGCCACGGTCGCACAGTTGATGAAGTTCATCAAGGGCCCCGACTTCCCTCTCGGGGGGCGCATCATGACCTCCCGACGCGACTTGCGGACCATCTATGAGGAAGGCCGGGGTTCGATCAAGGTGCGGGCCGAGTGGCAGCTCGACAAGGACAAGCGCAAGGAGGTTCCCGACCGCATCGTGGTGACTTCGGTACCCTATGGTGTCGAGACCGGTCCCCTGATGGCCGCAGTGGGGGACATTGTTGCCTCGCGCAAGTTGCCCCAGTTGATTGACTGCTCGGACCAGACCGACAAGGACAATGGCCTGCGGCTGGTGCTGCAGCTCAAGGCGGGGGCCGACCCCACGGCGGTGATGGCCTATCTCTACCGCCACACCGCGTTGGAGCAAAACTTTGGCTACAACGCAACCTGCCTGGTTCCCGACGAACATGGGGCGCTGGTGCCGCAGCGGATGGCGCTGCCCGACATGCTGCTGGCGTTTCTTGACTTCCGCTTTGACGTGGTCAAGCGCCGGTTCGAATTCCAGTTGCGGCAGTTGCGCAAGCGGATTCATATTCTGAATGGTTTCAAGATCATCTTCGACGGGCTGGACAAGGCTCTCAAGATCATCCGCAACAGCAGTGGGAAGGCGGATGCAGCGGCGAAGCTGATGGCCGCCTTCCCACTCGATGCCGAGCAGACCAACGCCATTCTCGAGATGATGCTGTACAAGATCTCGCAACTCGAGATCAACGACATTCTCCGCGAGCTGCGTGAGAAGAAAGCGCAGGCCGCCGAAATCGAGGCGACTCTGGCGTCGAACAAACGCCTCTGGAAGGTGGTGGTAACCGAGCTCCGCGAGTTGTCTGAGAAGTATTCCGACAAGCGCCGCTCGGCTTTGGGGTCGAGTGAAGAGATCACCGAATTCAACCCCGAGGCTTATATCATCCGCGAAAACACCAACGTGGTGCTGACGCGCGAGGGCTGGGTGAAGCGGGTGGGGCGGCTGGCCAGTGTCGACAGCACGCGGGTGCGCGAAGGGGACGGAGTGTTGACGGTCATTCCCGGCAGTACCCTTGATCAGGCGGTCTTCTTCTCGAGCGAAGGCATCGCGTACACCCTGCGAATCGACCAGATACCGGCTTCGTCCGGGTATGGCGAGCCGCTGGGAAAGTACATCAAGATGGGAGATGGGGTCTCGCTGGTGGCCGCGATCACCACGGACAGTCGATTCACCCCAGCCGATTCGGCCGTGAAGGGTCAGGAACAGCCCGCGCCGTATCTGGTGGTCGCGACCGCCCGGGGCCACGTGTTGCGGGTTCCCCTGGCCCCTTTCCGGGCGGCGTCCACCAAGGCCGGCCGGAAGTTCTGTCGCCTGCAGCCTGGCGACAAGGTGGTGTTTGTGGATCTGCAGCGCGAGGCGACCTCGATGTTCCTCGCCTCGGCCCAGGCGCGGGTGCTGCATTTCGCCATCGACGAGGTGCCGGTGTTGTCGGGAGCGGGCAAGGGAGTGCGCGGCATCCGCATCTCCGACGATGATGTCATCCTGGGGGCGGCACTGCTCAGCCGACCGAGTGATTGCCTGCGGGTGCTGTCGACCGGAGACAAAGAGCTCGTCTTCGGCCAGCAGAAATACGAACTGACCTCACGGGGAGGCAAGGGGATCCGCACCATCCAGCGGGCTGGCTTCGCGCAGATCGTGCGCAACCCCATCGAACTCGTCGACTGGAGCACCCTCGAGGGGAAGGGGACCTAACCGGTCCCCACGCCGAAACGCGCGGTATCTGCCCTGCCAGTGGGGCGGTGACGTGTGACAGCGTTGCCGGCTTGTCCACGGGGCTGATCCAGAGACGTGCGCGGTCAGGCTTCCCCAAGCAATTGCGGCACCAGCTTGCCGCCGACATCGGTCAGGCGAAAATCGCGCCCCTGATGACGATAGGTGAGTTGGCGGTGGTCGATGCCAAACAGGTGCAACAGGGTCGCCTGCAGATCATGCACGTGGACCGGGTCGCGGGTGATCTGCCAGCCGATGTCATCGGTCTCGCCAATCACCTGACCTCCCGGGATACCGCCTCCCGCGCACCAGAGACTGAAGGCGAACGGGTGATGATCGCGCCCCGTCACCTTGTCGTATCCCTTGCGGTTTTCTCCCAGGGGTGTTCGCCCGAATTCACTGGCCCAAACCACCAGTGTGCTGTCGAGCAGGCCCCGCTGTTTCAGGTCGGCCAGCAGGGCGGCGACCGGCTGATCGGCCATCTGCGCGCTGAGCGACAACTGCCGGTCCAGATCGCTGTGGTGATCCCAAGATGCATGCACAAGATTCACAAACCGGACCCCCCGTTCCACCAGTCGGCGGGCCAGCAGACAATTCCGGGAGAACGCTTCGAAGCATCCCTTGGGCCCCCCCCGCCAGTTGCCCAGTTCGGGTTCGGCACGCCCCAATCCATACAACGCCTGGGTGGCCTCGGTCTCTCCAGAGAGGTCGATCAGTTCGGGGGCTGCCGATTGCATGCGGAAGGCCAATTCATACGCCGAGATTCGGCTGGCGATCTCGGGATCGCCCAGTCGCGCCTGCCTTCCGCCGTTGAGGGCCGCCAGTCCGGCTATCGATTCCGCCTGCAGTTCGGGAGTGATCCCCGGGGGATTCGCCAGGTTGAGAACCGGTTCACCCTGGTTACGAAACAGCACTCCCGCATGGTTGGATGGCAGGAACCCGCTGCTCCAGTTCGAGGTTCCGCCACTGGTGCCGCGCCCCGCGGTCAACACCACGTAAGCGGGCAGGTTCTCACTCTCGGAACCGAGGCCGTAAGCCAGCCACGAACCCATGCTGGGACGGCCAAACATCTGCGAGCCCGTGTTCAACAACAGTTGCCCGGGATGATGATTGAAAGCCTCGGTGTGCATCGACCTGATGAGGCTGATCTGGTCGACCTGTCGGGACAGGTGCGGCAACAGATCCGACAACTCGATTCCCGAGGCCCCCTGCGGAAGGAAGACCCGGGGGGAACCCATCAGTCGGGCCGTCTCCTTCTGCAGGAATGCAAACCGCACCTCTGCGGTGAAAGACTCGGGCAACGGCTGCCCGTTGAGTTCATTGAGCCGGGGCTTGGGATCAAACAGGTCGAGCTGGCTGGGGGCCCCTTCGAGGTAAATGAAAATGCAGGCCCGGACCCGGGGCGAAAACGGTGCTGGCCGCGCGGATAGCGAAGCAGGTGCGCCAGGTGCCGCCAAAAGTTGCCGTTGCTGCAACAGGCTGGCCAGCGCCAAGAGCCCCGCGCCGCCCGCGCTGTCGGCGAGGAACTGACGGCGTCCGAGGTGGGCCTGCGGTTGGGCTTCGGGGGGCATGGCGCGATGGGTCGGGGGACGGGGGGAGCGACAGTCACTCGCGGGTGATGAATTCGTCGAGATTGAGCATGAGACGGGCCATCAGTACCGCCGTGGCCCGATTCAGCACATCGTCGGGGGAAGCGGCCACTTTCGACTCGGTCGAGGGGGGAAGATTCAGCAACGGCGCGATGTGTTCGGGCTGTTTCCGCAGTTGATCCTGGAACCTTGTCCACAGTCCCGTGGCGGTCTGCCGTTCCTCGGGCGTGGGGTCGCGGCCCAGGGTCCTGCGATAAAGCCCGGTTAGCAGATGGTCCGTGGAACCAGCGGCAGACTGCCACGCCAGCTGCCCCAGCGTCTGGGCGCATTCAAAGAACATCGGATCGTTCAGCAGGGTCAGCGACTGCAAGGGGGTGTTGGAACGCTCGCGACGCGTGCAGGAAACGTTCGACTCGGGGGCATCGAAGGTCATCAGCATGGGGTAGGGACTCGTTCTTTGAAACCAGGTATACAGCCCCCGCCGATACCGCTCGGGACCTGTGCTCTCCGTCCAGCGGGCACTACCGGCATAGGTCAGGTCGGAAACGCCCGCCGGCTGGGGCGGACGCACACTGGGACCTCCAACTTTGCGCACCAGGAGGTCACTCGCGGCCAGCGCTGCGTCGCGCACGATCTCGGCCTCAAATCGCATACGGTTCTGACGAGCGAGCCAGACATTCTTCGGATCCCGATCGATCAGTTCGGGCCGGGGATGCGACTGCTGGCGGTAAGTGGCCGAACAGGTGATGATCTTCAGCATTCGTTTGAGGCTCCACGGACCCCGGTATCCTGCGGGCTGTCCCGGTCCGGGCGGAGGAATCATCTCCAGCGTCGGCAACATGAATTCGGAGGCCAGCCAATCGAGCAACTGGGGATGTGAGGGGGCCTCTCCCTGGGTTCCAAAGTCTTCCGGGGTGCCGACGAGGCCCCGGCCAAACAACTGCTGCCAGACCCGGTTCATGGTGACCCGGGACGTGAGAGGATGGCGAGGGTTCACCAGCCAACGCGCCAGATCCAGACGCGTCGGCGCAGCGTCGAGGGGCAGGGTCAGGGAGGGGAGTGCTTCGGGAGTGTGCGGCGCGACCAGCTCGCCCGGCCGCAGAAAATCACCCTTCTGCAGAATGTGGCTGCGGCGAACCGGTGCCGTCTGCACCAGCGCGGAAAACACAGCCTTCTCGTCCCCCGGCAGGGCGGCCGGCAGATCGGCCTCATCCGCCTGGTTGAAAAAGGCGAACAGGCCATAGTATTCGCGGAGTGAAAGAGAATCGTACTTGTGCGAATGACACTGGGCACAGCCGACGGTCAGGCCCATCCAGACACTGCCTGTGGTGTTGACACGGTCGACCACGGCGGCGACGCGAAACTCCTCGGGATCAGCCCCCCCTTCCTTGTTCGTCAGCGTGTTGCGATGAAATCCGGTCGCGAGCTGTTGATCGGGACGGGCGTTGGGCAGCAGATCTCCCGCGAGTTGTTCGATGCTGAACTGGTCAAAGGGCAAATCCCGGTTGATCGACTCGATGACCCACTGCCTCCACCTCCAGGCGTAAGGCCGGGGAGAATCCTTTTCGTAGCCGTCGCTGTCGGCATACCGGGCCAGGTCGAGCCAGTGGCGTCCCCAGCGTTCGCCAAAGTGCGGCGAAGCGAGCAATCGCTCGACCAGCAACTCATAGGCGTTGGGGCGGGTATCCGCCAGAAACTCGTCCAATTCCGCCAGAGTGGGGGGCAATCCGGTGAGATCGAACGACAGCCGCCGCAACAGGGTGGCCCGGTCGGCCTCTGGTGAGGGGGCCACCTGCTCGGTCTCCAGCTTGTGAAGAATGAAGCGGTCCACCAAGTTGCGAGGCCAGCCAGTCTGACGCACGGCGGGGGGCACGGGCCGCAGAATGGGCTGCAGGGACCAATGCCGCTGGCTGGTGGTGGCCGATGTCGAATTCGCCTTCTGCTGGCCCCACTTGGCTCCCTGATCGATCCAGGCCCGGATCAACCCGATCTGGCTCTCCGAAAGCAAGTCCCCCTCGGGGGGCATGAGGATGTCGGGGTCGAGTCCGGCGATGTACTTCACCAGCAGGCTGTCGGCGCTTTGCCCAGGGGTGAAGGCCCGGCCATTGTCGCCGCCGCGCAGAGCGTCTCCTTCCCGATCCAGGCGGAATCCAGACAACTGCTTCTTCGGCCCATGGCACGAATCGCAGTGCTTCTCGAACAGAGGGAGGATATCTGTGTCGAAATCGACGGTCCGGTCGGCTGCCGGAGGGAGTGTCTTCTGCGCCAGGAGTGTGGTCGAGAGCGATCCAGACAGGGTCGCCGCCATAACCACGCACGATGCCACAGCACGAAGTGGACGGGAAGGACGCACGGTTGGAACGACCAAGGAATGGGAGGGGTTGAATCGGGAGCCGAGGGGGCTGTGAAGCCCGACACAAAAGTATACGGCCCGCACGAAAGATCGAACAACCGGAGAGCGTTTCTCGCGATCGCTGCGCGCCGTACCAAACCGACAGCTCCATTCGCGGGTCGACTCTTGGAGCGGGGATCGACGGACGATGGGCTGGGCCGCCGGGACCGGTTTCCAGCACGAAAGGCACAAGCGGGAATCGTGCCTGGTCCTTCGCAGCAGTGAATTTGCCGCTGGGGCAAACGGCCGCCCATCTCTGTTCCGCAACGGTCATTTCCCGAAATGACCATCTCCCGAGGAGACGTGGAGAGAACTTGCGGCAACCCATTTTTGGTGGTCGCACAAGTGACCACGACAGCGGGTGGATCTTCCTCAAACCGCCGCTCCGCAGATTGGCGATCGCCCCAGGATCTCGACCAATCGACCGACACCGGCGGGCTGAAGTTTGCCGCCCCACCCGGTGAGCCAACGATCGAGGTGCAATCTCCAAGCGAACCCGCAAGGCAGAGCGGCGAGCCAGACGCTCTGCCGCCCTCTCGGGGTATCGCAGACGACCAGCAGCAAAAAGTATCGCCGGGGGAACTTTCCAGTGCCGGCCACCTCGAAGCACCAAGGGCGACCCGCACCAACCCTGTCCTCCCAGCCACGGCCTGATCGGAATGGCCATCCCAGGCACAGGTCATCAGAGGATCCCCAAGAGTCTCACTCTGAGACAGCCCCTGGGGATTCATGAAGCGGGCATGGGAGGGAGCCGTCTCACGAAACGGCGGGCTGATCAGGATGTTTCGCGGCGACACCGATCAGGCCGATACGGTCAGCGAAGTTCGCGGCGGTACTGGATGAACTTGCGGAAATCGAACAGGGGAGGTTGGCCGGGCTGGGCGGGAGGGATCACCGCATCTTCAAGCAGACTGCGATCGACCACAAAGAAACCCCGCCGTCGCGGCTGATCCTCCAGTTCCTGCCCCACCTGCACGATCGCCGGGTTGTGAGGTTCCGGGAAGATGGCATCGAAAAATCCGACGGTCATCCAGACCATGAAGACATGACTGCGGGTCGAACTGTTGTTGACCACCTTGCCGAGGAGTCGCTGCCGTGAAACCGGATCGACTGTGGAGGAGGTTTTGTCGGCGAGGGACCTTGCTTCCCACAGGCGACGATAGTCTCTGCCCGAGCCAAAGGTTTGGGAAGGGGTCGTGGAATCGAACGGTCCTACGGGATTGTTGTTGGCCGCCGCGTCGAGCGCAAGACGGCGGAGCCGTGTGTTTTCGAGCAACTCGGGTTTGTTGGTTCCGGTCGGGCTGTGGCTGAACGAACGGAACGGACGGGCGGAGGGGTTGCCGGGAAGAGGCAACTGCAGAATGGGATCCAGACCATCGCGGGTCCGGGTGAATTCATTCCACCAGTCGCGATTGAGTTCCAGGGGATCGACAATGCGTTCGGGCGCTCCCGCGGTGGCCGAGATGGCGAAGCTGCGGGGATCATCCAGCAGGGCGAACAGATTTTCGGGGTGAGTGATGGCATTCAACTGCAGCCGTCCCGGAATTCGTGCCACATTTTCGGGAGTCATGTGTGGGAAACGGGTGGCGATGACCTCGCGTCCCAGAGAGGGGACCTCATAGAGATCCAACAGGCGATACCAGCGGTTGGCGAGGCTTTTGTTGCCGAGGCGGTGGGTGGGTTGCAGGAATCGAGCCGCTCCGAGGACCGGCACCAAATCCCGGGAGAACGTAGCCCGATTGCCCATGGAGACGGAGTATTCGATGAGCGGGACGTTGCCGACCGAAAGGTACATGGTCAGCGACTGGGGGCCAATCGCCGGCACTCGCAACAGATCCGCCACGCTGTCGAAATCGCGATCGAAATGCGGCTGCCAAATGGAGTTGTTCAACAAGGCGCGCGAGTTCACCAGACCAATCGTGTTGGGCAGTTGCGGCAGACTCCAGCCCGAGACTCCCTGGGATTTCAAAAAACCCTCCATCACGACAAGCGGATGATTCCGCTCGGTGCTGCCGAGTTTTTGCAGCATTTGTTTGAGAATGCTCACGCTCATCGTGGAATCGGTGATCTTCATAAGCTGGGGGGTCGGGACCACAAAATGGTCGACGGTGACCCAGGGGTTGTCGAGCTCATAACTCGGATCCAGTGTGCCTGCGGGAGGTCCCACCCGGTTCAGGTCGGCCCTTCGTTCCAGGAAGAAAACAGTCATTTGATCCGGTTTGAGGTCGCCTCCACGCAGGAATCCTCCCCGATCGCTGGAATTGCCGGTCACATCGACCGTTGTGCCCGAGGTGTGCTGAAGCAGTTGGAAAGACGATTTTCCCTGGTCTCGGGCGTGAACGAGGTCCAGATTCGAGGCTGGAGGGGCATCGGTGGTTGCACCCGGAGGATTGGCTTCCGCCACCAATGGGCTGAGCCTGGGGAATTCGCTGCTGCTTTTGCTGTCGAGATCGAGACGCAGATCGGAGCTCCGGGCGACCGATTGCCCCCCGACATCGAAGGTGTCGAGTTGACCATCATTGCGCCCCGCGGTGCTCAGCACATATCGGGCGCCCGGTTCGATTCGGGATGAATTGTTTAAGGAATCTCTGAGAAAGACCACGCTTGTCCGCAGATCGGTGGTTTGCTTGACGGGGCGTTCCACGGCATTCCGGATGTTGGCGGCGGGGTTGACAAGACTCAACCGCCAGCCCCCGTTCGAGAGAGAGACCAGGTGCGGGCTGACATTCTGAAATTCCACATGGGTAAACCAGCGATCGGACGCGCCATCATCATAGGCAGTGGCTGGATGATTCGAATTGTTGGTTGTCTTGGGTTGGTTCACCAACAGAACTTCCGAGAACGAGAGCAGTTGGGCTTCGACTCCATAGACCACCGCCGGCTCACCGGAAGTGAGAACACGGTCTTGCGCATCGATGGTGTTGACGTTGTCGTCGAGGTTCCAGCCGTTGCTGAGATTGACGTCGAACTCGAACCGGGTGATCGTGTTGTCGGGATCCAGTTCATCAACGACATTTACTGCGAACTGGGCCAGCTCGACCAATTGACCTTCAGAATAGGTGGGAAATGTACCCGCGGTTTCCGGATCGGGACCACCCAGCAGATACAGCAGAGTGTAGATGTCCCGTGCCATTTCCTGTCGATCGCGTCGCGCCCAGTACTCCTGAACCTGCGGATCTCCGTAGCTGGGGGCGGGATCCGTGGAGCGATCGGGCACCGAGTTGAAGAACTGGCTGCTGAACGGGTGCGGCGTGAGTCGGCGGAAACGCACCGGATTCTCCACAACCTGCGGTGCGGCCGGGGTGCGAACCTGCGGTGGCAACCGGCGATCGGCCACAGTGGCCAGCCGGTTGAGATCGAGTCGTCGTTGTTGGGTGCGGGCGGCGTGGACGGGGTTCAGGCGGGACTGTTCATGGAGGGGATTCCACTGGGTCCCGGGGACCTCGCATCCGATCCAGGCACGTGCCGGGGATCGAAAGATCTCGACTGGCACCTGGGCGGTTCCTCCGAGCGGAGGAAATTCGAGCAAGCCATCCCCGTCCAGATCGGCATTGAATTCCCAAGCGACCCGGGGGTCGGTGGACCAGGTTTGCGAATGCTCCGGACGGTCCCAGCTACTGGTCGTGAAGCGGCGGCGGATTTGCTCCGCCTGCAGATTGCTCTCGAGATTGAACGGGAGCAGGCGACGCAACCGGGAAGAGGAGTTTGCCTGCGAAAAGTCACCGGGACTGGCGTGCAGATGAAACAGTTCATCGACCAGGAATGGTTGATCTAACCCCGGTGTGCGGAACCGGTGATCGAGGATCATCTCGGAGGGATGGTCCAGCAGACCCGTTGGCTGGGAATTGCCGACCAGACCGTTGATCATCGCTGTTTCCCATTGGCTCCCCACGGAATAATTTTGGTATGCAGGCCAGCGAAGAGCGCTTTGGGGGTTGTTGGAATCAGCCTGCAAGCGGCGGGTCAACCCCCCCGTACTCGTGACCAAGACATCGCCCACTCCCGAAAAGTCTGAGGGATGCCCCTGGCTCCATGTGGTCTCCGGGCCGGTTCCCAGGGGAATTCTCCGTCCCAGGGACATTTCGGCGGCCGCTACGGCGGGGTGTTGATCCAGCCGGATGGGGACGCCGGTCTCGTCAAAGGCCCGGCCCTCGAAGTTGTTCAGATCATCGTCCCCCAGGATTCCTGTGGGGATTCCATCCCTTACCTGCATGTAACGCGTCAGATCGACCAACGATCCCCCGGGCAACGATCCCCCGGGCCGCGGGGTTCCCGGACGGGGAAAGGCCAGCCATCGCAGCGGGTCCTCCGGCGAGACATCATTCCAGGCGCGGAGAACCAGAGATTCGTCTCCATACCGACCAGGAATGACTTCGGACGCGCTAAGACCAGCTCCGCCACCACTATTCGTGAAGTCCGGTCGGCCCCATTGAGAAAACAACATCTCCAGATTGGCCAGCTCCACTCTCGAAAACAGCTTTTCTGAACTGGTGCTGTAGCGTTGGAAGGTGATGTGCTGGAACAGTGGATTCCCGGAGGGAATCCCCCCGGAACCCTGTGGGGGATTGAGGTACAGACTGTTGTTGGGGTCCGCCGTCAGCGCCCAGAAGGGATTGATCTCTGCAACCGATCGACCGGCGTTGGAACGGGACACTGTCTGATTGGCCAAGTCGTTTTTGCCCGTCGTCATTCCCGCAGTCAGAGCACTGAAATTGCCCGCCGTGTTGAAATTCACCAGTCCATCCGCCGCCTGCACTGTGAACGACCAGAGGGGAACGACCCCCCGTCCATCGGGCAGGAAGAAGGGCGCGTGTCCCAGATCCAGCCAGATCCCGTCGCGGACACCCGTACCGCGCGTATCCACGTCGTATTCCCAGTTCCTGACTCGGGGATCCGAGGCCGTGACTGGTCCCGACAACGACCAAATTCCCTGTGCCCGACGCACGCCATCGGCGTTTGGATCGGCCGGGCTGAGGTCCAGCCCTTGCCGCAGCATTGGAAATCGGCGGTAGTACGGCCGGGAGGAATCGCCGTTGGGATCCCGGGGGTAGAAGGGCTTGCCCGTCGGGTCGAGCGTCACAACGACGTGGTCGGGATGGGGACGCAAAATCTGCCCCACGGTCTGGGACGCCTGATCCCACGTCTTGGGATTCGAATCCGTGCTGAAGTCGGCCGGACGCAGACGCGGTTTCAACGGATCACCCCCGGCGTTCTTCCACAGGTATTGTGGACGATGGAACGAGGGAATGATCACTGGAACGATCGACGTCGGATCGTTGTAAACCAATCGAACGTCGGCGATCTGAGCGAGGAACACGTTGTTGATATCGGGATACGTGTAATCGACATCCGGAGCGGCCAATGTGAGGATCTGGTCCCGCGTGAGGGGGGGACGTTGAGGATCGGGACGGGACGCCGGCGAATAGTTCCAATTCAGATACAGTTCCCCATCCGCGTCGGGCTGTCCATCCCGGTTGTTGTCGACGAATAGACTCTGGTTGACAGCATCGACAGCTAGGTTGACTCCCACGCCGGTGTAGGGATGTCTGTCCAATGGAAACGTGCGGCCTGTGCCGTTGGGATAAGTGCCATCCGGATAGGTTCCAAACATCCCCAGCATGTTCGGAATCAGACTGTGACGACCGGGCCACAAGGCACTTTGGTAGTTCCTGTCATTCGGCCCCAGCAGCAACTGCTCCAGTCCAAAATCAAAGAGAATGTTGCTGTCGACCTCGATTCCGGTCCGTTGCGCAGCGTCGGCGTAGTACTTCGCCGACTCATTTTCTTGAGAAGTGAACGAAAACGCAGTGAATCCCAAGACCATCAGCAACAACAGCAGGGCCAGCATCACCAGCAATACCGAGCCCTGGCGGGAGCTGGACATGCGCACGCGGGCCGACCAGCGCAAATCGGAACCGCGGAAGCGCAGTTCTTGCTGGGTTGTCGGAACGGGCGTCATGCAACTCTCCTGGTCGCGGAGTCCGGGGGGCTCAAGCTGGAGTTCGACAGCGCAGTTTGTGCCATCGAAGTGTAGCACATGTGTTGCCCAGCTTGTGGAAAGGCAACATGAGGATTTATTGAAAAGACTTCTCTAAAACCAACAATTGGTTTTTTCGATTTCAATCCTGCTGAGTGGACTGGTTCCGCGGGATATGAGGAATGTCCCGATTGAGACGTAGTGCATGGCCGCGCTGGACCAGTGTCTGGGAGTTGCTGCATCGATCAACACCGCTTCCGCTGAACTCGGGAACAGCAACCGAGTGGTCGGCTGCATCGAATTCCGACTCCGGTTGGACTCGCGTTAGCACTCGGCATTATTGGCCAACAGGGGAAGCCCTCGAGGGGCCGATGTCCGCTGCAACTCAAGGCGGAGTACATGCCAAAAATTTGGCAAAGCAAAAATTGCGCACCCATTCGGATGGTGTGGACAGGTACGGAACCCATTGGCCACGTCGGCACCGAGAGATTTCTGGGGGGCGGAAGACGGTGGCTCCCCCTGAAGATCCTCTCCATCGAGAGGCAGGCAGCCATTCCAGTCAGCCTTTGTGAGAAGCAGCGGGGGCCATGCCGGAATGCGTCCACAGTCGCCCGGCAGGTTCGATTTCCTCGATGATTGCGACGCGTTGGCGAGCGCAGACCGATGCAGTGCGGGGAAGAACATGCGGCGGAATTGGCATCGGCGGCGGGTCTTCCCGCTCTCCGTGGCGTGGGATGCATCACACTCCACCCTGAGCCGCACAAACGTTAAACTGAAGTTTATGATCACGATTGTCGACTACGGGATGGGTAACCTCCGCAGTGTGCAAAAGGCGTTCGAATCCCTGGGGTTCCCCGCCCGCGTCTGCGCGCGCCCTGATGAACTTCAACACGACGACAAACTGGTGTTGCCGGGCGTTGGGGCTTTTCGGGACGCGATTGCCGAATTGCGGAAGCAGCAGTGGGTTGCGCCCATTCTGGATCATCTCGCGGCCGATCGTCCGTTTCTGGGGATCTGTCTGGGATTACAGTTGCTGCTGGAAGTCAGCCATGAGGATGGCGAGTGGCAGGGTTTGGGGGTCATCCCGGGAGAAGTGGTCCGCTTCGCCGAGACGCCCGGGCTGAAAGTCCCCCACATGGGTTGGAACCAGGTTCGGTATCGGGAGAAGTGCCCGCTGTTCACTGGGATTCCCCAAGACTCGCACTTCTATTTTGTACACAGCTATCACGTGGTTCCGAGCACCCGGGAAGTGGTCGTGGCGACCACCCAGTATGGCCAGGAATTCACCTCCGCCATCCAGCGGGGACGGATGTTCGCCACGCAGTTTCATCCTGAAAAGAGTCAGGCGGTGGGGCTGCAGCTGCTCCGTAATTTCGCCGAGCTCTAGTCGTTCTTGCCTTACTTGACTTGTTGACAGGCCTTCCTTGCCAGCGGTGTTTTTCATGGATTCGTCTCCCGCTCTGACACTGTTCCCCGCCATCGATCTGCGCGCGGGCCGCTGCGTGCGACTGCGCCAGGGAGACTATGCCCAGGAAACGGTGTTCGGTGATCATCCCGCCGAGGTCGCCTCGCGATGGCAGGCCGAGGGGGCCCAGTGGCTGCACCTGGTCGATCTCGACGGGGCCAAGGCGGGACGCCCGGTCAATCTCGACGCCCTGCGGGCAATCCGCCAGGCGTTGCAGATCCCCTGCCAACTGGGGGGCGGCATTCGAGACGAGGCCTCCATCCGCCTCATGCTCGATGACGTCGGAATCGACCGGGTGATCGTGGGAACACAGGCTCTCAAACAGCCACATTGGTTTCGCTCGATGTGCGAGACCTACCCCGGCAAACTGGTGTTGGGGCTCGATGCCCGTGGTTCGATGGTGGCCACCGAGGGCTGGCTGGACGTGTCCCAGACACCGGCGCTGGAATTGGCCCGGCAATACGTCGGCATGCCGCTGGCCGCCCTCGTCTACACCAACATCGCCAATGATGGCATGATGCAGGGAATCGATGCCGCCACTCTCGAAGACATGGTGGCGTTGGCGAACTTCGGCTTCCCCGTCATCGCATCGGGAGGAGTGACCACACTGGAGGACCTGCGGAATCTGGTGGCGGCCCAGCGTCGGGCCCCCTCGCTGTCAGGGGCCATCATCGGGCGGGCCCTGTACGAGGGAACCATCCGCCTCGCTGACGCGCTGCGGATCGCCGCCCATTGATTTTGGGCATTCCGAGACGGTTGGGATGCCTTTGTTTATTCGGCTGGGGGCTCGACCAATACTTCGGCCGGGATGTTCCGTCCGGTGTTGCGCAGGTTGTCGACGTTGTTTTCGATGCCGTTGAGCACCACCTCGTCGAGCAGTTCCACCGCCACCCGCTGCCCAAACCGGTAGACATCCCAGAACGCGTTTTGGACACCGTCAATCCCCCGGTTGATCAGGGGAATTCCAGTGACCGTCGGGGCATTCACCCGACTGGAGATCCGGCGATCGATCGACTCGCCCCGTCCCTGTAGCCAGTCGAGCGTGTTGTTCGCCCGGCTCATGTTGCCTCCCGAGGTCATGCTGTAGTCGGACAGGGCCAACCCTGGCAGATCGAGGGCCCGCACCCCTTCTCCCATCCACGGACGGGGTGTCTTTTGGGGCAACCCCTGCTCGATTCTTTCGAGGCGGGAGGTAACATCGGTTTGGCCTGGTGTGATTGCCGAGGCGGCGTCATCCGCCAGTCGGAACACGCTCCAGTCGCCAATCGACATCGCGTTGTACGCGAGATTGTTAAGGTCCCACGGGTTGTTGGCGTCGTTGATTGACTTGGGCATTCCGCCGTAGACATCCACCGGTCGGTAATCGAGACTCTGCCAGGCCTGCAGGTCCACATCGCGCCAGTAGCGCGGCGTGAGTCGGGCCTGGGGGGGCGTCGGGCCGGTCGCTGATATGCGGGTGACCAGTTCCGCGGCGGCCCCCGCTTCGTAAATGTTCTGCAACGGACGGCCATCGAGTGATTCGACGGGATAGGGGGTGCTGGTCAACGCCAGGAGCGTGGGGGTCAGATCGGCTAACCGACAGGGGGCCTGCGCCCGCGCTCCCCGCCGAATGTTGGGTCCCGAGACATACCAGGTTGCCCGCACGGACTCTGCCAAAGGATAGCCGTGGGTGGTTCCCGGAGTATTCTGGGTCCCGATCAGCCAGCCGTGTCGGGCCGTCACCACGAGGTCCGGCGCGTACTCTTGTTCTTGGTCGAGAATGCTTTCCTGCCAAAGCATGTGCCGTGAGAGGGTCACGACTGCGTCCGGATATTGGCTGTTGGCGGTCACGTACAGCCAGGTCTGCTCGTCATGGAATTGCCTGAGGAACGCGGGCCGGACCCGTTGCAGCAGTCCGAGAGGATCGGTTTTGGGAGCGGCCGCGACCTGGAATTCGACCCGACCGTCAGAAGTGGGGCGGACTCCCTCGACCGGAGTGTAGCGGTAAAGCCATCGTCCGGCCGCGTCGCGTCGGCGGTCGATCACCGCCTGTCCCCGATCGGCCGTGGTGATCAAAATCGCCTCCGCCGAAAGTTTCAGCAGGATCAGATCGAGTGGATGGCGGATTGTTCCGTCGTCGTGCCGGGCGGTCAGGCCTGCGAGATGCTCGGGCAGATTGACCGGAGGGAGATGGTCGGCGATCGGATAGGCCAACAACTGTGCGGCCGTGTTGGGCCCGGTCCAATTCCCCGAATGGTAGCCCCCGCGCGGCAGAAAAATGCGGGCTGCCCCGTCGGAATCGCCATCGATGAAGGCGAACTGCAGAGTGTCATCGCCTGGGTGGAAATTCTGAAACCGATGTTGCCGGACGGACAACCCCAGACCCCCGCCGATCCACTGGCCATCCCGAGTGACCTCACGTGGATGAAAGAAGACCTCGTTGGCCAAGTCGAACCGGCTGAGGTGGCTGATCTGGCCCCCCAGATGGCCATGGTCGCTGACAAGGACCAGATACGTCGAATTCAGCCGTCCCTGGGCTTCCAGCGCCGCCGTCACTTCGCCGACCAACTGGTCCGCTTTCACAATCGTGCGGCGGGTACTGCCAAACTGCCCCCGACACTCTTTGTGACTGACCGAATCGGTCTCGGGCAGCCAGATTACGGTCACCCGGCGACGTTGCGAGATCAGGTGCCGCAAGGCGTAGTGGGTGTTGGCGTCATCGATGTACCGCCAGGCCTGGTGAGACTGCAGGTAGGGCAACACCCGGGCCATGCTGCGGGTCCACATCAGGGGGGGAGTCTGAGTCATGATGGGCAAGACTCCCGTGGCCCAGTCGTCACCATCGGACTGCAGATGATCGTACACCGCGGGGGTCTCGCTGCAGCGGGTGCCGCGCCAATAGGTTTCGGCCCCCGACCCCTGAAGTGTGCGGACAGTTGCCGCCTGTGCTTCATGCAGCACGCGATCGACTCCCCGCGTTCCCAACTGACGCGAGCTGCGTCCCGGACCCATGGGCTCGAGGAATGAGTCCGAGTTTCGGCGATGACGGCTGAAACGCACCTGTCCCTTCAGTCCGTGCCGATCCGAAAAACACCCGGTCCACATCGTTCCATTCGAGGTGATGGTGTCGGAAGGAAAGGCGGTGAAGGCATTGCAGAGGTGGGTGCCACCCTCGACAAAATGTCTCCGCAGGTGGGGAACGTGCCCCATCGCGGCCAGCTCTTCAACAATGTCGGGACGAAGCCCATCGACATAAAACACCACCACATCGCAACCGGGAACTGGCCCTCCCTCCTCCAATCCCGCCGGTACCGCAAGACGGTGTTGCAATGGTTGCACGTCGTTTGGCTGGGAGATTTGTGCCAGAAAGCCCCCTTGGTTACCGAAGGGATCGTAGTCATTAATCCCCAGGTAGAGCCGCCCCGACGCCGGGGCACGCAGGCTGCAGGCTTGACCGACGAAGAACGGAGTCCCGGCACCGATCCGGGCGATAAGGCAGAAACAGGGGGCCGGGCCCGAGCCGGCTGCGGGCAGCGGGAAGTTCCGCCCATGCAGTTCGTTCGAGTAGAGAAATGTCCCTTCGGGCCCGACGCTCCTCTCGCTGCCGTCGTTAGTCTCGGGCAATTTTCCGACATGGATCTGCCCTTGGGCAGTGATCGTCACCGGCTGCCCCGCCTGCACTTCGACTCCGGTGTCGGTCCAGGGAATATGACCGGGTACCAGGATCGCGTCGGGCGCCATCGAGTCTTCCCCGCTGAGGATCAGCGGGGTATGTCCCGATGGTGCACAGCTCCAGGGGAGCGTGACCAGCAGCCAGAGGCCCACAATCGCCTTCCAGCCGTTGGTTTGGCGGGAGCGGTGTGAGGCCAAGCAGTTGTACAGAGCGGGGGAGCGCATGCCGGAATTGCAGCCAGAATCGTTCCACTGAGAGTCACTGTCAAAATCGTCAACCCATGAAAAACTGGTCGAGCCAAACCCTGGATTCGTGCGCTTCCGCTGCCAACTCCGTGTGGGTTCGATCAGTCGTGCCGGTTGGTCTGGAGTAAACACCTGCAATGACTTGGCAATCTGTAGCGATTTAGAGGTCTTTATGGCCTTGGTGGTGTGGAGCGGTCGGGCCGTGTTTTCAGGGGCCTCCCCTTGCGATCGTATTCGGGGGTGCCATAATCGCGCGGGGGCGCAAGCCCGTCCCAGTGCGGAACCCCTCGATTGCGACGGGTGCCTACCGACGCGTGCCCCCCCCAGACTCGTGTCCGATCCGCGGATTGACCCCGGCGAGCTTGAGCCCGGAGAACTTGACTCGTTGTTCAGAAGAGAGGCTGTATGTCTGCTCCCACGCACGCCGATGCTGTCGCCCGATCTCACGACCGGGAGTTTTTTGATCGCGAGCTGGCGGGTTTCGTCCCTCCCCGGGTCTTCGATGCCCACTGCCACCTGTGGCTGGAGCAAGACGTTCAGTTTCGCATTCCGGGGATCGCGGGTGATGTGGGTGCCGAACGCTATCGACAACTGGTGGATGAACTGCATCCCGGGCGGGAGATGGGAGCGTTGTTCCTCAGTTTCGCGATTCCGTCCAATCCCGCCGGCCGAGACCGGATGAATGAATTCGTCGCCCGGGAGACGGCGCGGAACCCGCGTTATCGGGGAGAATTCTTTGTCCGCCCCGACGATGATCCCGAGTGGGTCCGCCAGGAGGTGCGACGCTTGGGACTGCATGGCCTGAAGTGCTACCACACGTTTGCCGCCAACAAGCCCACCTGGCAGGCGTCGATTCCCGAATATCTCCCGGAAGAGCTGGTGCGGGTGGCCCATGAAGAAGGTTGGGTGATCACTCTGCACATGGTCAAGTCGCGGGCGGTGGCCGATCGGGAGAACTACGAGTGCATCCGCCGCTATTGCCAAGCCTATCCCAACATGAGACTGATCCTCGCGCATTCGGCGCGGGGCTTTCAGCCCAACCACAACCTGGAGGGGCTGCCGCACCTCTCCGGGCTCGACAATCTCTGGTTCGACACCAGTGCGAATTGCGAACCGATCGCCCACCAGGCGATTCTGCGGCTGATTGGTCCCCACCGGCTGATGTATGGCAGCGATCTCCCCATCAGTCATCTGCGGGGACGATCGCTGGGAGCGGCCGACTCGTTCGTGTGGCTCTACGAAGAGACTCCCGTTTGGGGAGAGAAGCACTCCCGGGTCGACCCCGTGCTGATTGGTCTGGAACATCTGCGGTCGGTCAAATGGGCCTGTTGGGCAGAGCGTTTGACCGACTCTCAGGTCGAAAACATTTTCTGGAACAACGCGGCCGGCCTGTTGAATGTGTCGTGAGGAACCAAGTAACGGCACTCATCAAACTTCTTCCTCCGGGGCCATAGCGACACCCCTGTCCAGCGTTGCCCCAGGTCCACCCTGCCCGGTGACAACCAGCGTCACCGCTGTTGTTCCCTCCCACACTCCCGCAGACTCCCATCGCACCATAGCCCCCACCCCGTCCACACCATGCAGCGAATTGTTCGTGATGACGCCCGCAAGTACGCCTTCGACGCCCGCGACACTCCGCTGCTGCGCGTGCAGCCAGGAGAGGTGTTCGAAATCGAAACCTGGGATGCCAGCACCGGGTTCTTTCGTAGTGAGGCCGATCTGGCCATCCCGGGCAACCGCCCCGGGTTCGACCGCACCCCACCGCTCGCCAACCCTATCGGAGGTCCGGTCCACCTCGAGGGAGCCTCCCGCGGCGATGTGCTGGTGGTGACCATCGAAGACATTCTGGTCGACGAATACTCGTGGATTGCCGTGGGACCGAAACGCGGCCCCCTCGGAGAATCGTCACGGTATCCGGAATTGTCGTCGGAATACACCACCAAGATCCTGCGGCATGAGGTGGGGCCCAGCGGCACCTTCCGCGATGGCCGGGTAAGGTTCAACTCGCGGGTCTCTTGGCCTATCACCCCCTTCATCGGAACGCTGGGGGTCGCCCCCGATCGGGAAGTCTGCACTAGTCTGGACGGTCAGGGGGAATGGGGTGGCAACCTGGATATCCGCGATGTGCGCGTGGGACATCGAATGCTGCTTCCCATCCACCATCCCGGTGCGCTGTTCTACTTGGGCGATGTGCACGCCAGTCAGGGAGACACCGAATTCACCGGGACCGCCGCCGAGACCCGTGCGACCGTCCGCCTACGGCTCGATCTTATTCCCCGCAAGCAGATCCCCTTCCTGCGCATCGAGAAGCCCGAGTCGATTGTCTCCGTCTTCGCGGCCAAGCCCCTCGAGGTCGCCGTGGAGACCGCCACGTTGAACCTGATCGAGTGGTTGGTGAGCGAACACGGCTACAGCCCCACCGATGCGTATTGCCTGGTCAGTACCTGCCCCGACTTTCGGATCAACGTCTACCAGATGTGCCAACTGCGACACCTGAAGTATGTCGCCGGGGCCGAGCTGCCCCGGCGTTACCTCTGAAGCATTCGTTGACAATCGGATTGTGGGTCAGCGCCGCAGGAACTCGACGAATCGCACTCCCGCCGGCCGATTCCCCACCCAGACGGTGGCCTCGACGCGTGCTGGTCCGCTGGGCAGAGCGAGATCCTTGAGAACCAGTTCAGTGGTTTCGGCAGCCGCCGTTTCGCGAAGACGCACTCCCGCCACCTCCAGCTCGATGTCGACAGCCGTCGTGCGTGCCGCCCAACGCACGGTGACATCGAACTGGCCGGACTCCACCACATCAATCTCCCAGTGCCCGCGGTCGTCGGGACGCCAGTCGGCTCCCCGCCAGTCTTGCCGGGTCAGCACTGTGGGATTCTCGTGCGGCGAGCCAATCGCCAGCCGGACGGGGGCGTAGTTGTCGGGGCGGGTCTGGCTGACATCGGTGAACCAGGCCGTGTACTGGCGGCGCAGCTCGGCCACCAGCTCGGGGTGCTGTTCGGCCACATTCTTCGTCTCATAAGGATCGGTCTGCATGTCGAACAGTTCCCAGGGAGTCTTGGGATCGGGCTGTTCGTTGCCAAATCCACTGCTGCGGACCAGCTTCCAGCGCGACGACCGGGCCGCGAAGTGATGCTCGGCCTGGGGCACATCTCCCCGGTGCGACTGCACAAAGAGCGTTCGCTCTGGCCAGTCGACCTGCTGGCGGGTCAGTAGGGGCCACAAGCTGCGGCCATCAAACAGTTTGTCGTCGTGCGGCAGGCCGCAGGCTTCCAGAATGGTGGGGGCCAGGTCGATGTGGGCGGCAGGATGGGTGGGACCCTCTCCCGGAGTCAGTCTCCCGGGCCAGCAGGCGAACAACGGAGAGCGGATTCCCCCTTCATACACATCCCCCTTCCGCGACCGCAGTCCCCCGTTGTAACCCGCCGTCGCCACGCCATTGTCGGTCAGAAACAGTACGAGTGTGTTCCGGGTCAGGTTCCGCTCGGCCAGCCAAGCGAGCAGTCGGCCCACATTGTCGTCGATGTTCTCGATCATCGCATAGACGCGGGCCAGTTCATCGGCATTCAACGCCGAGGGAAGGGGATGACCCGGGGTCGGGGGGAAGCGATCAGGGGTGATGGGGGTTTGCCGATGGTGTTCGTACTGGGCAGGGGGGACGTCACCCAACGGTCCGTGTGGGGCATTGGTCATCAGGCACAGAAAGAACGGTTTTCGGGCGTCGATGGCCTGATTGGCCCAGGTCATCCCTTCCCGGAAAAAGACATCGGTGCAATAGCCCTGCTGGACTTCGGCGATGCCATCTCGAAACAGGATGGGATTGGAGTATTTGTTCTCGCCGCCGGGGGGATCGCTCGGTTGACCTATTCCCCCCCCGCGGTGCACGAGTGCAGTGTCGAACCCCCGATCGATGGGACGGAGCGGCCAAGTGTCTCCGAGGTGCCACTTGCCAAACAGCCCGGTGCGGTATCCGCCGGTGCGCAGCCGCTGGGCCAGCGTGATTTCCGCGGGGTCCATCAGGGCCCTGCCGCGATAGGTGTCGATGGCCCGGGTCCGGTAGTTGTAGCGCCCGGTCATCAAGGACGCCCGCGTGGGGGCGCAGACGGGACTGACATAGAAATAGGGAAGCCGCACGCTCGCCTCGGCCAACTGGTCGAGATGCGGAGTGCGGATCACCGGATTGCCATGAAACCCCAGGTCACCCCATCCCTGATCATCGGTCATGATCACGATGACGTTGGGAGCCCCGATCTCCCGGTCGTCAGCCGTCACCTGGGTGGAGCCGGGCCATCCTATCAGCGCCACCACCAGAAACCAGAGACGGTGTTGGAATCGGGATTTCATGGCGGAGACCTGGGCTCGGGACATGGAAAGTCGAAGGGACGGATCTGACGATGGGCTCGGTTGCAGGGGTTGCAGCGATCGCGGGGGGAGAGTCGACAGCCGGTCGTTGCAGAGACGCGGGGCCTCGCAGTTTTCCTAGATTGCCCCATGCGCAGAGGCCGATAACTCCAGGGACTGTCGGAGTGCTTTGGCTTGTGATGCCGGGCACAACGGTGGAAACCGGACAACTTGAAGTCCCCGGGGCTCTGGCAACGGGATTAGTGGGAGACGGACTGGCACCATGAAGATCAATGGGCGTTTGCTGCTGCTGGCGGTCGTGACGGGTCTGTTCATGCGGATCTGGTCCGAAACCGGCGCTCGACATGGGTCCGAGCATCTTGCCAGGGGTCAGCGTCCTGCCGTGTCTGTGTCGCAGCCGATGTCCGTGGGTGAGTCGCTCGCTCAGCCAACGCCATCCGAACCGCCGGTGACCGCCGCAATTCCCGCGTTTGACCCATCGGCTCAACCCCAGGAGTGGACCCCGCAAACCGCTCCCATTTCGCTGCCGCAGGGACTTTCGGCCGGGACTTGGCGAGTGGTGGATGATAGGGGACAGGTGGCACGACTGGAATTGCCAGTCAGCGACTTCCCCATCGACCAGCTCCAGACAGAGTTCCATGTCACCACCATTGACGGACAACGGTGGTATTTCATTCGTCTGAATTCTCCCGAGCGGATTGCCTCGGGGCGGCCGGTGCTGGAGGCAGCCTGCACCCCCGCACCGCAGCCGGCCAGCGACGAATCCCCCGTCGTGGTTGACGCTGGCAATCCCGGGAATCCGTTGGCCGGGGGAGAGGTCGTGGTCGTGTTGGAGTCAGTTCCGGCGACCGGGGGTGGTCCAGACACTCCTCCATCCGACCCGATCGGCACGGGCGACGCCTCCACGGAACTTCCCCCGGTTCCTGTGTTGGCCGAACCACTCCATTCTCCCCCGGCCCTGCCCGAGCGGCAACTGCAGGCCCAGTCCGAAATTCCTGGCGGGACTCCCGTCGATCCCGCGGTGGAAACCTCGGGAGGAATCCCGAACCGCAAGTTTGATTTCGAGGGGTATGCCGAGTCGCAGTCCGAAGTGGCCAGCCCAGCGGCCGACATCACCGCCGCTGCGGCTAACCCGGCCTGCGAGCCTGCGATTCCGACGGCCGCCGATGTCCCTGTGACCGACCCCAGTCTGGCAGATCTGAACCCCGAGCGGCCCGCCGAAGTCGACATGCCGGAAGGGGTCTGAAAAGCCGCGGACAGGGAAAGACGAAACTTGACGGGGCGTCGCACCGGCCTGTTATTGGCCAGTGATTGTCCCCGTTTGAGCACTTATTCCGTGGTATGTGGGGGATCGCGTCCCTCAATCTGGCAGAGGGCATTCTGGGCGGCCCGCTGCTCGGCCTCCTTCTTGTTGCTCCCCCAGGCGGGGGGGAAGAGTTGATCGCCGACCTGGGCCGACACCTTGAAGCACTTCGAATGGTCGGGACCCTTCTCTTCCATCAGCCGGTAGGCTGGCGTGGCGCCCTGGTGTTTCTGGGTGTGTTGCTGCAACAGGCTTTTGTAGTTGCGGCCGTGGTCGAAGCCCACCGCCAAGTCGACCTCGGGCTGCACGAGGCGAGAGACGAGCGCCTTGGCGGCTTCAAAACCGCCGTCCAGATAAACCCCCGCCACCAGGCTTTCAAACACCGCCGCCGAGACCGACGGAGGGATGATCTCGGTCAGGCTGAGCCCCTTGCCCAGCAGCATGCACCCGGGCAATCCCAGGTTCTCACTGATTTTGGCACAGGTGCTGCGGCTGACCACGATCGACTTGATCCGCGTCAATTCTCCCTCGGTCTCTCCGGGAAACTGGCGGAACAAAAGTTCGCACACAATCAAACCCAGAATCGAATCTCCCAGGAACTCGAGGCGTTCGTTGGAGGCCAGCCGGTGATTGGCGCCCGAGGCATGGGTCAGGCAGGTCCGCAGCAGTTCCCGCTGTTGAAATCGATATTCCAAGGCCTGTTCGCAGCGTTCGAGGGCGTCTTCCGCCACGCCGCCCGCCACACCGTCCTCAACGCCACCGCGGCCCAAACTCACATCGTCACTCCGGTCTGTTTGGTGTCTCTTGCGAAATTGGGAATCCCCCTCCAGCAGGCAGACCTTACCGCGGGGCACTCC
Source organism: Planctomycetaceae bacterium (assembly GCA_046318755.1). Taxonomy (GTDB): domain Bacteria; phylum Planctomycetota; class Planctomycetia; order Planctomycetales; family Planctomycetaceae; genus UBA10511. The sequence goes on along the minus strand of JBKCTR010000105.1, from coordinate 2,950 downwards.
CTCACAAATCACTCCCGACTGTACACGGCGGTTGACCAGCCGGAAAGTCCGGCGTATGGCGAGACCACTCGCCGACGCCACTTCGCCCGCCCTAACAACAGGGTCTCGGGAAAGGCCGGGGAAATGCGGAAATCATGACTCAACAGCCATTCGGGTTCCCGTCCGCCAGTCTCTCCCGGGCGAACCGGAGGGGAAGGTGGGTCCCAGCCCCGCCGGCGAAAGCCCTCTTCCAAAAACATTCGCATCCGAAAGTCGTGGTCGGCGGTGTACCGAATGGGGGTCTGGCGCGACTCTCGCGCCAGGAGTTCGACAATCTCACCGGCCTCACCCCGTCCCAGGCTCCACAGCCGCAGCAAATGCCCCGCTGTCGCCCCGCCCCAACCCACCAAAGCCACCAACACCGCCACCCGTTTCCAACCCCCGTGATTCCAGGCTGTTCCCAGTGCCAGACTCATCAACAGTTGGGCCGCGGTGATGGCAACCAGAAAATAGCGCGGATACACCTCGTACCGGGCCTCGATCATCAACACCAGGAAGGGAATCACCACTCCCCCCAGAATCGCCACCCCAACGGCCGCCTGCTCCCCACGCCGAGCCCACCACGCCACACCAACCAGCCACACGCCCCCCAGCATGCCGGCGATGTGGACCCCCGGTTCATCCAGTGGTCCTCCCACAACCAGCGAGAGTGTTTGCGTCACCACATCCATCAGCGGAAACACCGGTCCTCCGGGATTGAACGCCCGGCTCAAATCGATCCAATACAGCCCACAGAAGATCAATCCCGGCAGAGCCAGAGCCGCCAATTGCCACACCGCCCGGCGATTCTGGGACGTCGTTTCCCGCCAGGCCAGCAAGCCGTTCACAACTGCCAGACCGGCCAGATGGCAAATCAACACCGGCTGGGCCAGCAGGCCCAGTGTCTCGACGAGTCCCGTCGCGAACGCTGTGATCCCCCTCGGTCGAGACCAAAGCCTTTCCCGCAAATCGACGCCCGCCATCGCACCGGCCACCGCCAAGGCATAGCCCCTGGCTTCCGAACCATAATGCACCAGCGGATACGACAGCGCCAGCACGATCGCCGACAGCCAGCCCGCCGCGAGCGAACGCCGCCGACCAATCCGCCAGCCACAGGCCACCGTGACCAGCCCCGCCAACACCGAGGGAAACCGGTACTTCCAAGCCTCGCAGTCCGGTCCCAGCCACCAACCGACCAGAGTATTGAGGTAGTGGTTGTTCTCGTGATGAATGGAGGTGAAGACATCCCCGGCTGAGGTGATCTTGCCCCGCACATCGGGACCCAGTGTCCACAGTTCATCCAGCCACAATCCTCCCCGACTCGCCCCCAACCTCAACAGACCGGCGACAACCAGCAAGACACACAACCCAAGCCATTCCCTGCGGGTGGGACGGCTGCCGTCGGCCTCGGTCGCCCGGCCGGCAGGGAAGGAGTGTGTCTCTGGAGTCGAACCGGTCATCGCGCCAAAAGCTGCGGGTATTTTTCACGAATCTGGCAGGCCCGGGGCACGGCATGGTGCTGGATGTAGGGCTGCGATGGGTTTTGTCTGGCGTAGTCCTGGTGATAGGCCTCGGCCGCGTGGAAGACTCCCAGCGGTTCCAGCGTGGTGACAATGGGGCGGGGAAATCGCCGGGCCGCTTCCAGGACCTCGATTTTCTGTTTCGCGGCCGACCGCTGCGCTTCGTCCGCATGGAAAATGGCCGAGCGGTACTGGGTCCCCACGTCGTTACCCTGCCGGTTCTTCTGGGTCGGATCGTGGGCTTCGAAAAACACGTCGAGCAGTTGGTCAAGGGAAATGCGAGCGGGGTCGTAAGTGATGCGGATGGCCTCGGCATGCCCTGTGTTTCCTTCGCACACCTCGCGGTAATTGGCCCGTTGAGGATCCCCACCGCAGTAGCCGCTCTCGACATCCAGCACACCAGCCAACTGCTCGAAGGCCAGTTCCGTGCACCAGAAACAGCCTCCCGCCAGGACCAGTTGTTGGGTGCCGGCCGGCGATGCCGGGGGAGGTGCTTCCGCCGCAGGGTCAGCCAATTCCCCCAGGCGATCCTCGGGAGTGAAGTCGAGCGATTCAGAATTCAGGCAGTACCGCAGACCGGTCGGCGGAGGACCGTCGTTGAAGACATGCCCCAGGTGGCCCCCACACCTCCCGCAGAGAATTTCCACGCGGACCATGCCGTGGCTGCGATCCGTTCGCTCTTCGACGTTTCCCGGAGCAATGGACTGAAAGAAACTGGGCCAACCGGTTCCGGAATGAAACTTTGTCTGCGAGGAAAACAGGGGCAGACCGCAGCCTCCGCAGGTGTAGACCCCCGATTGTTTGTTATCGAGCAGGGTCCCACAGAATGCCCGCTCTGTCCCCTGGGCCCGCAGAATCCGATATCTCTCGGGAGGCAGTCGCTTTCGCCATTCCGAATCCGACAACACCAGGGGGGGAATCTCCCGAGGCGGAAGGAGCTTTCCCTCCCGATTGAAGACCGATAGCAAAGGCATGGAACGCGGCTCGGCAAAGAGTGTTGACGGAAGCCAGGAAGGAGAAACATCAGTTCGAATTCTAGACGGCGGCCAACCGTGGTCACACAGGGAAACCAAGCCTCGGCGGAGCGACCTGAGCAGAGGGGCCCGCCACCTCTTAAACCACGGTTTCGCACTCCCCCGCCCACACCACGACTGCTTGAAAACCGCCGTCACCACGGAAACTCCCTTTCCGAGTCCTTGTCTCATCCGCACTCCGTGACCCAGTCCGAAGAGTGTGGATAATTTCTTTCCTTTCGTGGTAATACTTTTCCTTGGATGTCTCGGTCTTGCCGGGAACCCCGGAATCGATTTACGATAAAACTCGTCGGCGGAAAGGATGAACCGATTTTGGCCAATTGCGAGGGTTGACCGATTTCGGGGGGGTTGTCCCGAGAGAGATTTCATGTCTGGTGT
>JBKCTR010000104.1:0-9104 GCA_046318755.1 Planctomycetaceae bacterium | reverse complement strand
GCCCCACGACGACAACCTGCGTCTGGGGATGACGCCGATTGATCTCGGCGATGGTTTCCAGCTCATGCGGCAGGGTCATCAGGGCCGGATTGAGCACGTACAGGTCAGCCGCGGGCAACTGCCCCTGTTCGAGGGCGTACTCGACCGTGTGGCCCCGTTCGCGGAAGCCGGCCGCGAGGTAGGCGAACGCCAGCGGGGGGGCCCGGAAGTCGTTGGTGTATTGCCGCTCGATGAGCTTCTCGCGAAAGCCGTGGCCACGGAATTGGCCCACACCAAAACCACCGGCGAAATCCTTGAAGGCGCCGCCGTGTCGGGTGTCCCAGAGAATGATGTGCATGGTTCGAATCCGGGTGAGGCGAGTGAGGTCGCGTCGAAGGTGGAGATGGGGTGATTGGGGGATCAGCAGGTGCGAACCGCAGGCTGTCTTAGGCCGCCCGGCGCACACTGGAGTTGGCGACTGCGTTGAACGGAGAGACCGGTGCGAACGGGGCCATGGGTTCGGCCGGGGTGACCGGGCCGAGGAGAGCCACCGGTTCGAATTGACACAGTGGTTCCAATAGAGTCGCTGGTTCGGCTTGAGGCAGTGCCGGACCAGCCTGCGGCAACTGGCCCGCGTGGTGCAGGACGCGGGTCGAGGTGGGGGAATCCATCGAGTAGCGGATTCCCCGCCAGACAATGGTCTTGCCCCAGGCGGCCGAGGCGACAGCACACCAGGTGGCGCAGCCCACGAGAGGCCACAGCCAGATGTTGAGCCGGGCGACCACGTCGTACTCGGCCTGATTCGAGCGGATGAACGGGCGGGTTCCCGTGAGGCTCCAGTTCCAGCGGATGACCCCCAGCAGGTAGACCGCCAGCAGGGCGAGCCCCGGCCAGCCCGTGGTTCCCTCTCGCAGCGCCGACGCGGCGACCGAGGCGGTCAGCCCCCAGAACGAGAGTTGCGCGAGGGCGCCCCCCCAAAACGCGAGGTGCCACCAGCGCGGGGTGTAATTGCGGACGACCAGAAACTGCCGGCGCAGGAATTCCGCCACTGCTCCCCACGAAAAGACCGCGGGAGAGACCACCAGCGCATGGGGCTCGAAGGCGAGTTTCAGGCCGTGGGCCTGCAGTTGCCGGCTGACGATGAGGTCATCGCTGAGGCTGCCACTCCAGGCTTGGGGCAGTCCAATCTGGCGGAAGGTGTCGTAACGGATCGCCCAAGCTCCACCCCACGCGAGATTGAAGCCATGGGGCCCCAGCACTCCCATCACGGTGTTGTTGAGAGCCGAAATGACCCGGCCAGGCCAATTGCCCGCGGGGGGAGAGTACCACCGGTAACCGGTGACCGCGGCCACCTTGCGGGTCTCCATCCGTTGCACCAGCCGTTTCAGCCATTCTCGATGGGGACGCGCATCGGAATCGACAAACGCGTAGACCTCACGGTCGGCACGAGGTTCCCGACAGGCGGCCATGAGGTTGTGCACCTTCTGGCCCCGATTGGTGGCCAACCCCGCCTCGACCAGCCGCACAGCACATGAAAATCTCGACTGCAGCCGGGCAATGACCTCGGCCGCGGGATCGGTCCGCGATTCGACAGTGAAGCAAAGTTCGAGATCGGGGTACTCGAGTTCGAACAAGGCCTGCAGGTTCGCCTCCATTTGAGGGTCGATGCCCCGACAGGGAACAATCAACCGCACCGGAGGCAGACTCCCGTCGTCGGGGAGGGGTGCCACGGCACGCGAGCGCAGAAACCGCCGTTGCTCCCACGCGAAGAGCAACATGAGCGATCCCTGAAACAGGGCAAAGGTGGCGGCGACGATAACCCAGGGCAACGGAACCTCCTTGTTCCGCGAGTCCAACGGTAGTCCATCCGGGAGTGCGGGCGGCCTTCACGGAATCCGTTCCAGACAGCCTTTCCCTCGTGCCCGTCCAAATATCCCCGATTGCCATCCGAGTCAATCGGAAATGCCCCAGCACCGGCAAGCTGGGCAAACAAGTCAATCTGGGGCGGTCAGTCTGCCGGTGAATCGGCCGGAGACAGTTCTTCGGCACGGCACCAAGTGGGGTTCAGGTGCGCTATGCGGTCGGGATGATCAAGCAGAAAGGCGAAGAGCGAACTGGCGATCAGATCGGCCGTCGTGCCGGGGTTGCGGCGTTGTCCGGGCTCCCGCAGCCAGGTGTCGAGACGAGCGAATTCGGACTGTCCCGCCGGGGTCCGGGGCCAACCCCGCCGCAGTGTTTCCGCCGCCCGATCGGACGCATCCCGAGCGACATCCGAGCCCCACTTGCGGGCAATGAGCGTATCGGGGACCAATGCCAGCAATTCGAGGTGCAGCCCCACGATGGCTTCACGGGGATCGGCCAGACCGGCTGGCCAGCGGGCGGCCAGCCGGGGCACCCCCTGCGTCAGGGTGATGGGGTAGCCCAGCGCGTACTCGGCCGCGATGGAATCGCGGTGGGCCGCCAGGTGCATCATGTCGCGCAGGGTGCCCGGGGGAGCCGCGGCAACATCTCCCTCGGGGGCCGACCCCAACCCACCGGGCTGTGCCAGACGAATGGCCTCATAGACCAGGCTGGCATCGTGTTGCGTGAGGCCCGCCAGGACCGGTTCGAGGGACTGGCGCAGGGGACCATGGGCCGCCGCGGCCACCAGGGGGGCCAGCAACAGCACAATGCCCAGATTGGTGTTGCTGGGGGCCACTTGGCGTGTGGCGGCCACAGCATCGCGGATGGCGGCCCCCACACCCCGCGCGGCGGTCGTGGCAAGAATGGGGGCGATGGCGTGGGCCGAGCGCACGAAATCGCGCCAGTCGAGATCGTCGAAGCGGGCTCCGGGATGCACATTCCCCGGCTTGGGAGCCCGCACTTCCAGCACGCAGGCCCATTCGATGAGGGATTGCAGTTGTGGGGTGGAGGTCATGACGTCGGCGGATCCACCGATGCCATGGTGGATGGGGTCGCGGTGATCGGTGTTTCGGTCAGGCGGGTGACATAATGAAGGAATTGCCAGTTGAGCAAGGCGGCGGCAAACCCGATGGCCACACTGAAGGCCAACCAGAATCCGGGGGCTCCCCATTGGAGGTACAACCCCAGCCAGGCCCCCAGAGGCAATCCCAGGCCCCAATAGGCGATGGTGTTGATGACCATGGTGCCGCGGGTTTGCTTCAGGCCTCGCAGGGCCCCGGTCGCCGCAACCTGCAGGCCGTCGAAGAATTGGAACAGGGCTGCCAGGACCAGCAGTTGGCAGCCCAGCCGCAGCACCTCGGCGTCGGTCGTGTACCAGCCGACGAACACCTGGGGCAACAGCCAGAAGGCGAGCGCGGCCAGCAGCATCAGTCCGCCGCAGAGGAGGGCTCCCGTCTGGCCGGTGCGTCGGGCGCGGTCTGGTTCGCCGGCGCCGATGAATTGGGCAACCCGCACACTGATGGCGATCGACAGTCCGAGCGGAACCATGAAAGTGAGGGAGGCCAGGTTCAGTGCGATCTGGTGTGCCGAGACAACGGTGGAACCTAACTGTCCCAGCCACAGGCCGGCGACACCAAAGCAACTGACCTCCATCAGCAGGCTGATGGAAATGGGCCAGCCGACGGCGAGGAAGTGGACGATTGGTTTCCACTCGGGCCATTCCCACCGGCTCCAGGGGGCGTAGCGGGCCAGGTCGGGATGCAGAGAGATCCAGAGACCAAGCAGCAGGGCCATCAGCACGTCGACAATGGCGGTGGCATAACCGCAACCGACCGCTCCCAGGGCGGGAAAGCCCCACTTGCCGTACATCAACAGTTCATTCAGGCCGATGTTGGCGAGAGTTCCAACGACGCTGATCCAGAGAATGGGACGGGTGTGTCCGGTTCCTTCGGTGAAACCCCGCAGCACGACAAACGCCATACGGGCCGGCAGTCCCCAGCAGAGGGCCAGCAGAAACTGCGACGAGAGGGGGATCAGTGCGGGATCGACCCCGAACAGCGCCAGGATGGCGGAAGAGCGCAGAAAGACGAACGTCAGCACCAGCGCGACGACCTGGCTCAGCCAGAGCCCCTGGCGCAGGTAATGGCCGCAGTCGGCGAGGCGTTCGGCCCCCAACGCCTGGGCCACACTGGGAGAGACAGGCAGCAACACCCCCATTCCCATCACGGCGAGAGGCATCCACAGGCTGCCGCCGAGCGAGACGGCGGCCAGCGACTCGGGGCCCAGTTGCCCCGCCATGACGGTGTCGACCACGCGCATTGAGAAATAGGCGAGCTGCGCGAAGATCGCGGGGGTCCCCAGGCGCAGGATCTGCCGTGTCTCGCTGACCAACAGCGACCACCCCTCCCGGTCGCGAGTCATGCTGGTCATCCTGGCTCAGGTCATCTCGTGCACGGTCGGGCCGACTCGGCACCGGGGAACAGCCAACGGCGTGTGTGGCCGGGGAGTTCAGCGAGCCCGGGCACCGACGGGGGCACCCGAGGCGGTCCGTTCTTCGAGGGCCGGGCCGGGAGTGCGGTGGGCGGCTTCCAACACCGCGGCCCGAATGCCCTGGGCATCGAGCCCGAGATCGCGCAACTGCTCCGAGCGTTCGGCGTGCTCGATGTAGCGGTCGGGAAGCCCCAGACGGCGGATGTGCTCGGTCCGCATCCCGGCGGAGTTGACCGCCTCGAGCACCGCCGATCCGAATCCTCCTTCGAGGGTTCCCTCTTCGATGGTGATGACGAACGGAGACTTCTCGACCGCGGTCAGAATGGTTCGGGTGTCGAGCGGCTTGAGGAAGCGGGCATTGATCAGACCCACATCGAGCCCTTCATTCCGCAGCGACGCGACCACCTGGGCACAGGTGGTCAGCAGGGTTCCGTAGGCGATGATCACGCCATCCCGACCCCAGTCGAGCACTTCCGCCCGCCCCAGTTCCACGGGGGCGACATCGCGCGCCAACCGCTCGGCATTGGTCTTTGGGTACCGGATCGACACGGGGCCGTCGTACGACAGGGCGAAATGCAGCAGCGGCGCGACATCGGCCTCGTCACCCGGGGCGGTCACCACCATGTTGGGGAAGACCCGCATGTAGGTGTTGTCGTAAGCGCCGTGGTGGGTGGGACCATCGGGACCGACCACACCGCCGCGGTCGAGGCAGAAGACCACCGGCAGGTTTTGCAGCGCCACTTCCTGGAAAATGTGGTCGAAACTGCGCTGCAGGAAGGTGCTGTAGATGTCGACGATTGGCCGGGCCCCCGCCTTGGCCATGCCCCCCGCAAAAGCGACCGCGTGCGCCTCGCAGATCCCCACATCGAAAAACCGATCCGGGAAGGTGTCGCGAACCTTTTGCAGTTTGTTCCCCTCACACATCGCGGCGGTCAACACGGCGACCTTGGGGTTTTGTTCCATCTCCCCCAGGATCGCAGCGCTCACCACTTCGGTGTAGGCGGGCTTGCCCGACCCCTTGCGGTGGGCGATGCGTCCGTCATCGCAGCGATCGAATGGGGCCGGGGCATGGAAGGTGACCGGGTCTTCCTCGGCGGGTTGGAAGCCGTGCCCCTTCTCGGTAAAGACATGCAGCAGCACCGGACCTTTGAGGGTCTTGCAGAGCTCGAGGTGCTCACGGAGAGACGTGAGATCATGCCCATCGATCGGTCCGATGTAGCGGAAGCCCAACTCTTCAAAGAGCATGCCCCCGTGCAGCGTGGCCTTGACCCCTTCTTTGGCGTTGGACAGTGCCCGCTGCATCGAGTCGCCCACAATCGGGACGTTCTTCAGCACCCAGTTGACGTCCCTTTTGAGCTCATCGTAAAACCCGGTCGCCCGCATGCGGTCGAGATAGCGAGCGAGCCCCCCCACGCGCGGGCAGATCCCCATCTTGTTGTCGTTGAGAATCACCAACAGGTCTTTGTCGAGACCGGCGGCGTTGTTGAACGCCTCAAAGACGACCCCCGAAGGCAGGGCACCGTCGCCAATCACCGCCACGCTGTGCCGATGTTCGCCGACAAGATCATCCCCGGCCTTCAATCCGAGTGAGGTCGACACACTGGCCCCGGCATGGCCGGTCATGAACAGGTCGTAGGGACTCTCGGCCGGGTTGGGATAGCCCATCAGGCCCCCCTTCTCGCGGATGGAGATGAACTCCTTGAACCGCCCCGTCAGCAGCTTGTGGGGATAGATCTGATGCCCGGTGTCCCAGATGAGGCGATCACGTGAAAAATCGAATACGAGGTGCAGGGCGATCGCCAACTCAACAACCCCCAGGTTGCTGGCGAAATGGGCCGGTCGGCGAGAGACCACCTCACACAGGGCATCGCGCAGTTCCGAGGCGAGTTGCGCCAGTTGCTCGTCGGACATCCCGCGCAGATCGTGGGGGGATGCCAAATTCGAGAGGAGCTCGCTCTGCATGTCGTGTCCTTGCTGCGTTTGTCTCAGTGATCGCGATCCAGCACGAATCGCGCCAGGGTTTCCAGGGGCCGGGCCCGCCCGCCGAACATCGCCAGGGAATCGACCGCCTCGGCCACCAACAGCTCGGCCCGCATCTGGCTGGCCTCGACCCCCATGAGGCTGGGATAGGTCTGCTTGCCGCGAGCAGCATCCTTCCCCACCCCCTTGCCGGTCGCCACCTGCGTTCCCCGCACATCCAACAGGTCATCGGTGATCTGAAACGCCAGACCCAGACAGCGGCCGTAATGCGTGAGGGCCAGCCGCTGCTCTTCGGTACCCCGGGCAATCCGGGTTCCCAACGAGAGGCTGCATTCCAGCAGGGCCCCCGTCTTGCGACGGTGAATCGCCTCGAGTTCATCCAGCGAGCCCAAGGTCTTGCCCTCGGCCTCAAGGTCGGCCACCTGGCCCCCCACCATCCCCACGGCACCCGCCGCCCGGGCCAGATCGAGGCAACAGCAGGCGGCGACCTCCGGGGGTTGAACATCGCGGGCCACGACCTCAAAGGCCTGGGTCAGCAAGGCATCACCCGCGAGAATCGCCAGCGCTTCACCAAAGACGACATGGTTGGTCTTCCGACCCCGCCGGTAATCGTCATTGTCCATCGACGGTAAATCATCGTGGATGAGCGAATAGGTGTGGATCATTTCGAGGGCACAGGCCGCCGGAAGGGCCCAAGACCGCTCGCCGCCACAGCACTCACAGGCCAGCAGCACCAGAATGGGCCGCAACCGCTTCCCGCCGGCCAGTAGACTGTAACTCATGCTCTCCAGCAGCCGGTCGGGAAGTCCCGACTCGGGAGACATCAACCGTGCCAGTTCCGCATTCACCTCCTGGCGATACCGCTGCAGGGCTTCGTCAATGGCGGAGGTGGTAGGCGTCATGCTGAATGGGCAGTTGGGACGTCGAGACTGGTCGCGGAGCAGTCCGCCGGTCAACAGGTTGTCTCCTGATCCTCAGAGAAACCCTGCAGAATTCTAGCGACAGTGCAATGGTCGGAAAATGGAGTGGCAGAAGGAATTCGGGAAAAACTCGACGGAACCCAGAAGGGTGGTCCTCCCCCTTCCGAACCCCGCCGGGCGGTGGCCCCATTCCGCCATTTCCCGACCATCACAGCTCCCTAGACCTCTCCCGTCGCCAGCAAGAGTGCGACCGCACAACCGTTCAGATAGTCGTCCAGCTGCAGGGTCTCGTTGACGGTGTGCACATGCTGCTGGCCACTTCCCAAGGTCACCGTCGGGAGCCCGCGGGACGACAGCCAATTCGCGTCCAACCCCCCGTTGCTGATCTTGGTTTCCCCCTTCAACCCCATCCGGCCAATGGCAGCCAGGGCGGAACGGACACACGGCTCGGTCGCTGGCAGCTTGAACGACTCGTACTTGAGAGTCGCTGTGAAGCGGATTTTGCCCGTCTGGCCCGACACACTGCGCACTTCGGCGGCCGCCCGGTCGAAGGCCCCCTTGAATTCGGCCACCAGTTTCTTCCGGAACTTGGCGTCGTGGCTGCGGACCTCGCCCCGCAACACCACCCTGGGTGTCACCACATTCGTGGCGTCTCCCCCCTGCACCATCCCCAGATTCGATGTGCCGGTCGACTTGCCTTTGGTGATCAATCCATGCCAGCCATTTTGCTGCAGGTCGGCAATCGCCAGACCGGCAATCGCGATCGCGCTGACTCCCTCTTCCGGATGCACCCCCGCATGGCTCGCCAATCCCTCGACCTCAATCAACAGGTCGTAGGCTCCCGTGGCCCCCACAGTCGCCAGAGCCGCCGAGCCCCCATCCCAGTTGAAGCCCAGTTTGGGATTCCCCAACAGCTTCAAATTGACCAACCGGGCCCCCAACAGCCCGATCTCCTCCTGGACCGGCCAGAAAAACGTCAGCGGCGGATGGGGCAGCTTTTGCCGGGCCAGTTCGATGGCGGTGGTCAACAACACGGCAGCACCGCTGCGGTCATCGGCCCCCAGGGCCGTCTTTTTGTCTTTCGACTTGACCACTCCCCCCTTGAGGACCGGCTGGCTCCCCACGCACAGCGGGACCGTGTCGACGTGTGCCATCAGCAGCCGCCGTGGGGCCTTCAGGGTCCCCGGCAGGCACAAAATGAGGTTCCCCACCTCGCCCCCGGCAGGACTCTCGCGATGCACCTCGTCGATGGTGATCTGCTCAGCCGGATAACCTGCCGCGAGCAACTGGCCGCGAATGTGCTGCACCACCTGCCCCTCTTCGCAGCTCTTTCCGGGAATCTCCATCAGCCGCAGAACCCGATCCACGGCGGCCTTGCGATCGAAGGGAAGAACCTGTGCGGGATGGGACATGACAACTCCGGTCAATCGGACCCTGGAAACGAACGGGCAACGGGATTGGGGATGTATCAGACTGCGGCGAGATCAGCCAGTGAAGGGGAGTCAGATCGAAATCGCCGCATGGGATGGAAACGCGATCCGACACGACAATTTCGATGCGTCGTTTGGACGAACCACTCAGACCGGGTGCGACACCGAGAGTTGGACAATCATCAGCATGGCCCCCCCCAAAGGTTGGCGGCGACAGTGCAGCGACCTTCACGCCGGCTGCAACCGGCCGACATGCACGGTTGCAACTCAGAGCAGATTGGCCGCCCAGCCACATTCGGGGCAAGCGGAGATTCGAGCGACAGCCCGCAGTCCAAGCCTGCCACTCAGTACCGATGACGAATCGCGAAGTTTAGAAAATACCGAGCTGGTCGCGGGCCTCATC
>JBKCTR010000103.1:0-20552 GCA_046318755.1 Planctomycetaceae bacterium | reverse complement strand
CCGTAACCAACCGGTAACGGCACGGATCCGGAGATCATCCAGCGTGTTTCGCCTCCGGTGGAATCGGCTGGCACGCGTGACCCGGGATATGCCCTTTACGAAATACGCCCAGGCCAACGACTTCTCGGGCACGACCTGTTGCCAGTCTCGGGTGGTGCGCGTCAGATGTGCCAGGCACTTCTGTTTGGCCCGTGCCGGCTGGGCGTCATAGCCGGCGTAGCAGTCGGTCACCAGGATGCCCGCGAAGTCGTTGGCCTGGGCGTATTTCGAAAAGGTCAACTCCCGGGTCACGCGTGCCTGCCGCTTCCACCGGAGGCGAAACACGCTGGATGATCTCCGGATCCGTGCCGAAACCGGTTGGTTACGGAAGGAATTGCAGCGATTGCTGGAGACTGAGACTCACGATCATGACCGGACCCGCCGACTGCAAAAGCGGCTGGGGCGCTACGCCACGGAATGGCTGACATTCCTCGATCGTCCCGAAACTCCGCCGACAAACAACCACGCCGAGATGCTATTGCGATCCTTGGTGATCCTTCGCAAAATCACCTTCGGCAATCGCAGTGAAGCGGGAGCCAGGCGAACGGCGCGACTCATGACCGTGATGACAACCGCCAAACGCCACGGACACCGCGCCTTGGACATCTATTATCGCATGGCCGTCGATCCGCCAGACCGAGTGCTGCGGCACCTCTACAGCGGTCCGTAATCGGCGATCCTTCGACGGAGAAGATCGTGGATGACTCTCCTGCCGGTGTCGGCCGGGCACGGTGTGGTCGCCGACGTGTGCGATCCGGAATCCAGGATCGCGATGGCGATTCCAATTGAACCCAGGCAAAAAACCGATCCCGTCCGATCGGAGCCGTTCGCACCTGCGCATTCCAACAGAATTGCCAACCCGGAGATCATCCGGGAAGAGTTGAGATCGATTGCCCCCCCCAGCCTTTGCTGTCTGGATGCTGTCATCGCAGACAAGACAGGAACCGAGGCCACCACGGTAAGTCCAAGTGCCGGGTTGCCGAAATCGCGGTTTAAAAACTAATCAGTTACGAATGTCCCCCTCGCACAAACGGGGACGCAGCTCGTTTCCCGTGTGATCGACAAGACGAATCGAGGTCCGTCCCGGTTATGAACTCGCCGCCGGTGGGTATCGTCCAGCTTCGCTGACCTTGCGGGAACACAGCACGATCTGCCTGCCGCATCTGAAGGGATACGGTGCATTCGCGACACGTGCAGACCTGGAGGTCCGCACCACCTCTGTGACACGACTCTGACAAACGGGGACGCAGCTCGTTTCCCGGGTTCGGGGCCGGGTCAATTCGGCGGCTTGACCTCCAGCGAGGCGAGTTCCTGATTGGTGAGTTGCCGCAGCAGATCGACTTCTCGACGAAAACACTCGGTCAATTCGTCACGAAGGCCAGGTGCAATCTCCACCTCAGGAATCGGGCCAAGAAATGGCCATGTCAGTCCGGTCTGGACCTGGTGATACCACCAGGGGGACAGATGCTTTCTCAGGAATTGAAGCGGTGGGGAGACCAACAGTCGCCTCCCCCAGGCATTGGGAATCCGCTTCTCATTTCCCACATGCAGCCTGCGGTCGAAGAGGGGAGAATCAAAGTCGGGATTGGCCCCCAGAAAGTGGAACACGGTATGCAGAACGGCACGGGTTTCCCTCTGCAACCGATCGGACTCAATCACCAGGATCTGTTCGGCCGGGAAGTGGCGAAGGAGATTCGCCAACTGAGTTCCATAGCAGGTCGCATCGCGAAGGTGGGGACTCCGGACGAGGTATTCGGCAAACGGCAGGTTGGTTCGCCCGGTGCGATAATTCATCAGATAATGCGATTGAATGCGTGCCCACGGTTCTCGCACGATATAAACGAGGCGGGCGAGAGGAATGGTCTCGCGCATTCGCTCCGCGACCAGGGGGCGCGAAGGCCAGTGGGTATAAGAGGGGGTACTCTCCCCACAAAGCGGTTTCGCGCTCACAAAGAGACTCTTGTACCAGTCGAGTCCGCGGTGCCGGTTGCTGAATTGGATTCCATCCACAAAAAATCCAGGCTCCTTGGGGGACGCCATGTGGATTTCCGGATGCAGTGACAGATAATAATCAAGGCTGGTGGTGCCCGCCTTGGTCGCACCGACGACGATAAAATCCGGAAAGCGGCCTGCCAGAATTCCGGATTTGCGGGTCAACATCTGACATCGATTCCTGGAAGAAACCCTGGTGCGTGATATCTCCAACCTGGAGAAAAACCTGGTGCCCGTGGCGGCGACGGGGACTCGCGGCGATCCGTCAGGGGAGTCGTTTGGGAGGTCTCAGGTCACTCCAGCTTGTCTCGTCGCGGCTGGACCCAATATCCTCCGCGGACTCCCAGAGTCAGGCCTGGATGGGGAATCACAGGTTCGGTACCCGAGCGGTCGAAGGTGAATTCGCGGGCGATGGTCACCAGGACCACCAGGGTTTCCAGGCGGGCCAGCTTGTCGCCAATGCACCGATGTGGACCGGCTCCGAAGGGAAAGTACACCCGCCCGACGAGACGCTGTGCCTCAGGATTGTGGAAACGGGTGGGATCGAACCGCTCGGGATCGGGGAAAAACCCCGGGTGGCGGTGCATCAGGTACTGGCAAAGCAGCAGATTCTGTCCCGCACGGACATGGGTACCACTCGGAAGACAATCCGCCTGCAATGGAACACGGGCAAAGAGCCAGGTGGGAGGATAGAGACGCAGCGATTCGTCCAGCAGACCATGAGTCAGTGGTGCGGTTTCTGGAGGCGAGCCGAGCCAGCCGGTTATGGGACCCAGTCGAAGCAGTTCGGTTCGCCACGACCTGGCGAAATCCGGGTGCTGTTCCAGCAGGACCCAGCACCAGGTGAGCCATTCGGTGATGGTCTCGTGCCCGGTGCTCATCAGCGACAAGACCTCATCGCAGATGTCGGCTTCTGACAGTTGTTGGCCATCGCCGACAGAGATCTGCGTCATCCCTCTCAGAAGATCTCCGGAAGGCCGACCCGCGGACAGGTCCTGCAATCCCTGTCTTACATGCTGTGCGAACAGCGCCTGCGCTTCCCGATCGAGGCGGCGTCGACGCGTGGGCCAACTCTCGCAACGAGGCAACGGAGAGAAGTAGACCTGCTCGGTGTACTCACGTCGCCGGCGAATCGCCTGTTCCAGCGTCACAATCTGATTCTCGGTCAAGGGACCGAACAGGGCTGTCAGCAGTATTCTTTGGCTGAGACGACCCATATCCCGTGAAAGGTCACGTGGCTCTCCGTTGCTCCAATTCTCCAGCAGTGGCCGGCACTGTTCTTCGATCAGATGGACCAGTGACTCCACCGCCCGCTGGCTATACAGCGGTTGCAGGGAACGGCGTCGTTCGTGATGACTCGTCCCCTGGCGTCCCAGCAGACCACCCCCCACCCGCTGCCGAACACGTTCGTCGGTCAGCTTTCGGGATTTCGAGTAATTCGCTGCATTCCCGACAAGTACGTGAAACACGTCTTCCGGATCGGTGAGCAGCAACTGACGGCCTGTCAGTCCAATCGGCAGAGGAGTGCCATATTCGAAGTGGCGCGAGGTGAACCGCCCCAGGCGGGGAACCAGGAACCAGGGGATCTCTCCCATGCAGCGGTTCATCGGAGGCTTCATGGTACGGTCCCCTGGGCAGTCAACTTCGGGTACTGCTGAATCACCTCGGCATACAGTTTGAGAAACTGGGTCACGCAAGACTCCAATCGAAACAACTTCCGGGCGCGCAACCGCCCGGCCTGCCCGAGCTGCTCGGCCCGGTCTCGGTCGGTCACCAGGGGAAGAATCGCCTGCGCCAGCTGTTCCGGAGACTGAGGCTCCACCAGTGTGCCCGTTTCTCCGTCAACGACGATTTCAGGCAGGCCCCCCCGCTGGGTGGCGACGACTGCTGTCCCCCGCATCTGCGCTTCGGCTGCAACCAATCCGAAGCTCTCGTTGCAGATCGAAGGGACGACCTGCACCCATGCCGAGCCGAGGCGGCGCTCGGCCTCGGCCCTGGGAATCGAGCCGGTGAAGTCCACCACGTGGGACACTTCCAAGTCACGGCACAGGGTTTCGAGAGGTCGCCGAAGGGGACCGTCGCCCACCACCAGGCGACGAATTCCTGGACTGGTCCGTTGCAACAACGCCAGCGCCCGAATGGCCACGTCGGCCCCCTTCTCGGGAATGAGCCGTCCGGCAAACGCAAGACTCGGGGGATCGCACAATGGAGGACGCGGGTCGACATCGGGAACACCGTTCCAGATGACCTCAGCCTTCGACCAGCCCGCCTTCTCAAGTTGACTGGCCAGATAATGACTGTTCGCGACAACTCTGACAAACACCCCGCGCCATTGCCAGAGGAGCCTGTTCTGCAGGGCGAGAAAAGGCCAGGCCATGGTTGAGACACATCCGTTCCTCCAGCAGGCGACACCCGCCGGGTCCTGGCAGGGCGACAGATCGGGCAGCGTCTTCATCCCGGTGGGGCACAAGACCTCGTGCCAAGTGGCGTGATAGATCGCGGGAAACCCACGCAACAGTGGGAGGATCAGGGGCGACAGTTGCGTGGTCATCATCCGCACATGGACCACATCCGGGCGAAATTGCCGCAGTAGGCGTCGCAGTGTCTGGTAGGCCGAGGGATTGGCCAAACGCAGCACCTGCCGCAAGGGAGAGACAGTGCCGAAACAGGTGGCGTCAGCCGCAATGGGCAGAGGACCATACAGGGCCCGACTGGAAAACAGCAGCGCCTCGTGTCCCCTGTCCCGCAGGGCATCGCGCAGTGACAACGACATGATTTCCGCTCCTCCCGAAAGAGTTGAGGAGTCGTTGATCAGCAGGATACGAATGGCAGGGGCCTCCGAGATCGGGCGAGAAACTCTTCAGGCGTCACGGCCCATCCGCCTGCGCCGCAACCAGGCCCCCAGGCGTTCCAGCACATTGGCTTTCCACAGGCGGTTGCGAAGTTCGTAGGATGAAGCATGGCTCGACAGCAGCGATTCCGGCAGGCGGGTGTTCTGGCTGATTTCGAGGGCTTCCTGGAAATCGTTGGCAAGCGCCTCCAGTCCCAGACGTCGGGCGAGGGCGACAAATTCCTGCCCGTAGTGTGGGTCCCCCGAGCGAAATCGGCCTTTGGGGACAAAGGCTTCGGCGGCATCGAGATGATCTTCAAGTTCGTCCGCCAGCCGCATGATCAGCAATTGTCGGGTCCGGGCATCAGGGATATGAGCCGGGTTGGCCCAGTGGCTGGCTTCCGCCGCCCCGAATCGGAACTGGCTGTAGTCGCGGATCAGACCTTCCACATCATCACCCAGTGCATCCCGCAGCAGTTGTCGGTCGGATGCGCGGGGGCCCCGTCGGGTACTGTCGGCAAAGACGTGCAGGAAGCACACCGCGTGGAGCATCGAGGCCAGTATCGGGGAGAGGTCCGAGGTCTCGTGCATTACGATGCTGGCGGTGCGAACGAGGTGACAGATGAAGGGAACCATCTGCTTGCGGTACAGCCCGTCGGTCAGCCGCAATGAGAGATCATACCCCGTCCGCAGTCGCGACAGGTCCGACTCGGGAAATCCCCGCCGGACTGCCTGGCGGATCAACTGCTGATAGGTGATGGCGTAGTCTCGCATGCTGCCTCAGTGAGTCACTGGTCTGGTGAATCCCCCCCCCCGGGAGTTCTTTACCAACCATGTTTGTTTTTGAAATAGTTGGGCCACAGCAATGTGATCAATGCCGAGAAAAACTCAACCATTCGGATCAGCGGAGCGACCGCCAGGAACCACGGGATCTGCCACCACGCAATGTCGAGATCGGCCCGATTGGTGAAGACTGTTCGCACATCGAACAACAGCCGCCTCACGAACACCCGGAACAATCCCAGGACAGTCTGCTGCTTCAGGACCCGGGTTTCATCGATCACCGAGTCAGCATCGATGCGGGCCAGATTGATGGCGTCAAAGCCAGCCTTGACCCGCATCTGCAGTTCTTCACCCACACCATACATGTTGTGGATGGCCAGCATCCCGGGTTCGTACTCGACACGGAACCCAAGAGACTTTAACTGGTTTCCCAGGAGATGACCCGCACCACCACGGCGGATCCGCGGATCGAAATTGTGTTCTCGGAGCACGCTCGCACGAAACGCCGCGTTGTTGGGCAGGAACCCTGTCGCCTGTCCATCCCGCTGTCGCTGGATGTATCCGAAATTGAAGAAGCTGAATGTCGCTCCATAACGTGCGCCGCTCGGGTAGCGGGTCTTGCCGGCGACAGCATCAGCCCCTCCCTGGATTCGCGCAACGGCCCGCTCCACCCAGGTCGGGCAGGGATCACAGTCGCTGTCGAGCAGGGCGATGATGTCGCCAGTCGTCGCGTAAGTTCCCTCGCGTTTCATCGAGAAGTAGTTCGAGTCGCGCACCACGAGGGTTCGGACTGCAGGGAAATCCCGTTGTATGCGATCGAGCATCACTGAGTTGCGTTCGTCAATCACGATCACAATTTCGATTCGCTCCCGCGGCCACGTCTGCCGGCCGATTCCTCCCAAAACTCGACCAAGGTCGATGTCAGGTTCGGTCGATTCATTGACCGTTTCGATCACGAACGAGACCAGGGGGTCATTGGACATGGTTCTCTCGGCAACAGCCATCGTCAGTGACTACAGGGGCAGACTGGTTCAGCGCTGACAGGGCGGAACCACGTCAGCTTTCGCACACACCATTGGGGCTGGGCAAATTCGGATTGTGATGCCTCGACGCTCGCGAACTCCCGAATCATTCCGCCCCGCTCCAGCGTCAGCCCAAAGTCTGGTCCCTTGGCGAGTCGCGCCTCGACATAAGAGCAGAGTTCGATCCATGGAAGCAGACGTTTGGAGTCTCGCAGTCGGTTGAGTTCAGCATCAGTCGTGGCCACAATCCGGACGAGATCGGTTCCTTCCGATAGCAGGGCCAGGGGGGTGTGTATCAGGAGGTGATTCGAGGTTGCACCAATGGTCCTCAGGTTGCTGAACATCGAGAAACTCGCCTCAGTCTTGAGTCCCAGATAGGGACCCGCGCCGTTGAGCGCAGTGAACACCGGGAAGATCCAGAGCCAGCCCAGTCTGGGAGCCGATAACGAGCGGTCGGGCGCAGAGCAATATCTCCAAAGAAGCGAGCTCAAAATTCCAATCCCTGCCAACGTGGCCCCCAGCCAAATTCCCTGGAAGAGGCCTGACCAGCCGGCGCGGAAGTCGTGCAATGACTGCTGGACCAGCACGAGCGGGGCCCGCTGCGGCTCCATGGGCAGGCGAAACAGGGCCCATCCGGCCACGAGGACCACGAGCACTGACAGAGCCTGTCGGAACGACGGTGAACACAGACTGTCGAGGCAACGTGCTCCCCAAGTCCAGCGCTGACGCCATTTCATCCCGGCATCCGCCGCCGCGTCGAAGACCCAGTCAGGTAAAAACAGGCAATACAGGGAGGTCACGATCGCGGAAAAACGGAAGAAACCGATCAGCCCCAGCGGCAGGTGAAAACAGAGTCCCAGTCCAATCCCGGCCAATCGCCAACGGGGACGGGCCAACAGCAGTGGGATCAGCCCTTCGATCACCAGCACCACATAAGGCATGATTCCCGCCAGAGGACGCAGTGCCTCAGGCCAGGGGGTCAGTCGAATCATCCGTTCCCAAAAAATCACCGCGCAACTCTGCTCGGGGTGGAACCAGTCGGTGTTCAGTTTGTGAAATGTCGCGAGGCCGTAGACGATCAACAATTCGGTGCGGAGCAGGGGGGCAAATCGGGCATACCACTCCTGTGACCAGTCCGCTTTGACCTCGGTGGTTGTTGATGACACGCCAATGGCCAGCCTGCGTGCACCCCAGACCGACAGCAGGCAGGCCACCAAAGTCAGATTGGCAACCGTGTTGACCAGGGTGTGGTTGGTCAACCAGGGAAGTCTTCGAACGACCGCCAAGACCTGTAGGAATGCGAGCAGAACCAACCGGAGTGGCTCACCCGGGCGAAGGCAGACGAGACCGGCCGAGGCAAACACCAGAAATTGCAGGGGATTTGCAAACATCTCTCCCCACTTGCCCATTTCGAGGAGAGTCTGCATGCCCCAAGCCAGGGCGAACAGGGTCAGCCGCTGCGAACCGAGTTCGTCAATGGGTTGCGGTCGTGCGATTCGATGCAGAGCAGCCTCCATCAGCATTTTCCCGGCGAAACTCTGCATGATCAGTCATGCGCCAGGTCCGACGACTCGCGCGTGCGATACGGACGATCACCATGGGTATGGTTCGCATCTTGGTTCACAAAGACGTGAGTCAGCAAGGATGACCTCGAGATCAGTGACAGCCCCCCGGGGAAGGGAATCTACCCGAAATCGACACTCAGGCAATCATTTTTGCCGATTTCGTGTGTGCAACTCCCGCGTCACTCTGTCGAGTACGGAAAGCTTGTCACAATCGATCCAAGTGGTCGAGTCGTGGGGGGAATTGTCGTGTACCAAGCACGTGATTCGAACCGTCTGCTCCGGCCGAGCCCGATAAAGTTCTGTGGGGATTTCCTGAAACCAGCTTATGCTCGTCGCCGGTACAACCAAGCCAAATCAATCCAGAGCCCCTGCAGCCCAGTTCCTCCTGCAGTTGGCACCAGCGTTCTTCAGCCTCGGCCAGGGGCTGTTGCAGCGTCTCCAGTTCGGTGTGCAGGCGGAGCGCTTCCTGGGGGTTGCTGGCGCTCAACAACTGCTCGGAGAGCTGCTTTTTCTGCGTGTCGAGCCGGGCGATCGTCTTTTCGATCGTCGAGATCTCGTTGCGAATCTCCCGTTCATTCCGGCGGGGAGCCGAGTTGGCTTGGGCCGGTGGTGGGCCTTCTGCAGGCCACGAACCCGACTTGCCCCGGGCGGCGGCGGCCGCCCGTTCTCCCTCGTCAATCCCGCGGTTGACCGCGTAGAGATAGCTGTCGTACGCCCCGTTGTAGTTCACCACCCGTCCGTCGCGCACCTCGATGACGCAACTCGCCACCCGCTGCATGAAATGCCGGTCGTGGCTGGTGAAGATGACGGTCCCCTGATAGGCGAGCAACGCTTCGGCCAACGCCTCGACCGTGTCGACGTCGAGGTGGTTACCCGGCTCGTCGAGAATCAGGATGTTGTAATTCCCCAGCAACAACCCCGCGAGACAGAGCCGGGCCCGCTCTCCCCCTGAGAGGACCGAGATGGGCTTCTCGATGTGGTCTCCCCGAAACAGCAGCGCTCCCGCCTGATCGAGAATCTCCTGGGTCTTCGTGCCGCGGGCCGCCACCGATTCGAGATACTCCATCACGGTCTGCGATGGGGGCAGGCTGGTATAGACATGCTGTGCGTAGGTTCCCACCTGGCAGCCGTGCCCCCAGCGGACCTCACCGGCCAAGGGGGCCAGTGAATCGACAATGGTTCGCAGGAACGTGGTCTTTCCCTGGCCGTTGTCTCCCACGATCGCCGCCCGCGAGCCATGATCAACCTCCAGACCAATCCCCTCTGCCACCTGGCGTTCGGCATATCCGATGGCCAAGTCGCGGCAGCGCAGGGCGGGGCCCCGGCGGGGTTCAATCTGGGGGGGGCGAATGCGGGCTGTGGGTTCGTCGGAGGCGATCTCCACCAATTCGAGCTTTTCGAGCTGCTTGCTTTTCGACTTTGCGCGGGTGGCGGTGCTGGCTCGGGCCTTGTTTTTGGCGATGAATTCCTCGAGGTGTCGGCGTTTCGAGAGGATGGCCGCGTTTTGCCGTTCTTCGTGTTCCCGCCTTTCGCGCTGGTTGTCGAGGAAGGCATCGATCGTCCCGGGAAACATGGTCAGCCGACCCCGCGAGAGATCGAGCGTGTGTGTGCAGGTGGCTCCTAGGAAAGCGCGATCGTGCGAGACGATCAGGCAGGCCTGGCGGTAGCTCCGCAGGAAATGCTCGAGCAGGATTTGGGTGCGCAGATCGAGGAAGTTGGTTGGTTCGTCGAGCAACAGCAGGTTCGGTTCGTGCAACAGCAGCGCGGCCAGCTTGACCCGCGTCTGCCAGCCTCCCGAGAGCTTGGAAATTGGGCCTTCCAGGTAGGCTCCCTTCAGCTCGAACTGGCCGGCCACTTCACCGCATTTCCAGTCGGGCTGGCCGCTGTCGCGCTGCAGGAAGTCGAGGGCGGTCTCACCCGGAAGGAACGGATCATGCTGCCGCAGATAACCCAGTCTCAAGCGGGGGTGCGGGATGATTTCTCCACGATCGAGTTGTTCTTCGCCCAAAATGCAGCGCAACAGAGTGCTCTTGCCGGCTCCATTTCGCCCGACAAAGCCAACCTTGACATCCTCGACCAGGGTGGCTTCCGCCGAGTCGAGCAACACTTGGCTGCCGTAACTCTTGCAGGCATCCCGGATCTGCAACAACGCCGCCATGACACATCCATCCAAAGCTGGGTGAGACAGAAGTACCGCAGGGGTCAAACAGCACCGGCCAGTCGATTTCCGTCGAAACGACTGGCCGGCCGAACCGTGGGGAACAGGTCACCAATTCTCCGAATCGGGGGAATGGTGCGTCCGCTCAATCTTCCATCACTTCCTTTTCCTTGGAACCGGCCATGTCGTTGGCCTTGGCCTCGTACGACTTGGTCAGTTCCTGAATCTGCTCTTTGAGCGCGCTCAGCTCATCTTCAGTACAGAGCTTGTCTTTCTCGAGTTGCTCAGCATGCTTGTTGCCATCCCGGCGGACATTGCGGATGGCCACGCGGGCCTCTTCAGCCAGTTCTTTTACTCGTCCCACCATCTGGCGGCGACGGTCGGTCGACAGCGGTGGCACATTGATGCGGACCAGTCGCCCATCGGAATTGGGGGTCAGTCCCAGTTCGCTCCCCTGGATCGCCTTGACGATGGCGCTGATGGTGCCGGGATCAAACGGCCGGATCACCAGGGTCTTCCCTTCCTGAACCGTCACGCTGGCGATCTGCTTGAGGGGCGACTGCGAGCCGTACACGTCAACCCGCACAGAATCGACCAAACCAGGGGTCGCCCGGCCGGTACGAATTCCCTGCAGCTGGGTGTGCAGCATGCTGGTGGCCTTTTCCATCCGTTCTTCGGTGTCGAGCAGAATCTCGTCTTGGTCCATGATCTGGTCCTTGGTGGCAGGTCTTTTGAAAAAACTCGGGAACCCCAAGTCGTCGACGTGCAGCGGTCGGCCGAGTCGAGCCCGGTCCTGATCACCCGGTGGTCACATCGGGTCGCGATCCGGTCAACTGCGCTGGGGAGACCACCCGGGTGCCAATCCGTTCCCCGGCGATGACCCGTTCAATGTTCCCCGGGCGTTTGAAGTTGAACACCACGATGGGCAGGTTGTGTTCCTTGCAATGGTGCACCGCCTGGGCATCCATCACCCCCAGCCCCTGCGCGAGGTAGTCTTGGTAGGTAATTTCGCTGTAGCGAACGGCATGCGGATTTTTCTCGGGGTCATCCGAGTAGATGCCGTCGACGCGGGTGGCCTTGAGGAGCACGCTGGCGTCGATCTCTCGTGCCCGCAGGGCGGCCGCGGTGTCGGTGGTCACAAAGGGACTGCCGGTCCCCCCCGACAGAATCACGACGCGGCCCTTTTCCAGATGACGCACACAGCGTCGGCGGATAAACGGCTCAGCCACACCCTCCATGCGGATGGCCGACTGGAGTCGAGTAGGCACCCCCACACTCTCGAGCGCATCGTGCAGGGCCAGGCCATTCATGACGGTGGCCAACATGCCCATGTAGTGGGCGGTGGCCTGATTGATGTGGGGAGACGCGGCGAGTGCCCGACCGCGGAGGATGTTGCCCCCGCCAATCACGATCGCCAGTTGCGCTCCTGTCTTGACGATGTTCTGGATCTGCAGGGCGATCGACTCCACCGAGGCCACGCTGATTCCTGTCTCTCCTGGGCGCCCCAGAGTGTCTCCCGACAGCTTCAGCAGGATCCGCGGATAGACCGTACGTGCAGGGGACACCAATGATTCCGACATCTCCACCACTCCCAACCCGGGTTCCTCAGGGCAGGCACCCGGCCTATGTGGACTCAATGAAAACAGGCGGCGGAGTCGAACCCCGCCGCCCGTCGAGTTGGCTCCTCTCCAGCCGGTCCTTGAGAACCGGCTGGCGTCACGCCCCGGCGACAGGCTGCAGAGGACGTTCAGTCCTTACCGAGGCGCCAGCGGGTGAAACCGGCCGCCTTGAAGCCGGCACCACCGAGTGCCTGTTCGACCGTCTTCGAGTCATCCTTGGCGAAAGGCTGGGCGGTCAACACTCCTTCACCCGAGAAGAAGATGCGCATCTTGCCATCGACCATCTTGGCGAGGATGTTCTCGGGCTTACCGGTGGCGCGGGCCTCATTCATGAGTTTTTCGCGCTCGGTATTGACCTTAGCCGGGTCGAGATTGTCGGGCAGGCAGACCGCCGGGCTGAGGGCGGCGATGTGCATCGCCACATCCCGCAAGACCTCGTTCTTGCCGGCTCCCTCGGCCTGAAACAACACGCCCAAGGTCCCGTCGTGGTGGGTATAGGCTGCTACGGGGCCGTTCAGTTTCAGGATCCGGGCGACCACAATGTTCTCGCGGATCTTGTTAACGACCTCTTCGTAGAGGTCCTTCAGCTTGGTGCCGGGCTTGTCGGGACAGGGCTGGCCCATCAGCTCCTCCACCGAACTGGCTCCTGGGCCATTGAGCAACTGCTTGGTCAATTGGTCGCAGAGCTGCAAAAAGCCTTCCGACTTCGCAACCGGAGCCGACTCGCAGCGCACTTCGACCAGTACCGCCGCCGAAGCATCTGGCTTGGCCAGCGAGGCGACTCGCCCTTCCGAGGTCATACGATCGGCCAGCTTGACCTGCAGTCCCTTGACCCGTTCCTTCAGAATTTTGACCGCCTTCTCCTGATCACCTCCCGCTTCCGTCAGTGCCTTCTTGCACTCCATCATCGGCAGGTCGGTCAACTCACGCAGGGCACGGACTGCTTCGGCTGTGATTTCGGCCATGTTTCTCCTCGTCTCTTGATCGGGTGATTCGCTGGGGGGTGCTCAAACAGATTCATTGGGCAATGGCGACCGGACACAACCCGAAACTGCCGACGCTCGTTCTTACCAGCCAAGAACGCGCACTTTCCAAAAGATTGCTGCGCGACGCCGGTCTCCACCCCGTGAGATCAGCGCCGTCGTCAGCAGGAATCTTGAAGAAGACAATTCCGGTGGACCGGGGCTCGCCCCCGAACCCTCCGTCCAGAGTCCAGGCTCTTTCGGGGATCGGGGGCGACGGTAAATTACAGGCTGGGCACAGGAGCGGGCCCTGGCCCCTCTTCCTTCTGCGGAGCCGGAATCAACGACTTCCCTTCCAGCACGGCATCGGCGAGGTGCTGCAGGATGAGGTCAATCGAACGGATCGAATCGTCATTGCCTGGGATTGGCAGGTCAACCACGTCGGGGTCTGAGTCGGTGTCGATCAAAGCGACCACCTTCACTCCCAGCAGCTTGCATTCCTTGACGGCATTCGCCTCGCGGCGCGGATCAACCACCAAGATTGCCTCGGGAAGGCGGTTCAGATCGCGGATGCCCGAGAGGTTTGTGAAGATCTTTTTTCGTTCCCGATTCAGCGCCGATTGACGCTTCTTCGAGTAGCTGGCCAATTCGCCCGAAGTTTCCAGAGATTCCAACTCTTCCAACCGCTTCAGCCGGCTGCGTATCGTGCGGAAGTTGGTCAACGTGCCACCCAGCCAACGTTCATTCACATAGGGCATACCGCACTTGCGGGCCGCCGCCTCGATGGGCTCGGCCGCCTGCCGCTTGGTCCCCACGAACAGAATCAGGCTGTTCTGGGAGGCCACCTTGGCCAAGTACTTCTTCGCCCGCAGCAAACCCCGCAGGGTTTCCTTCAGGTCGATGATGTGAATGTGGTTCCGACGGGCGTAGATATACGGCCGCATCTTGGGGTTCCAGCGGGCCGACTTGTGCCCAAAGTGAACGCCCGCCTCCAGAAAGTCCTTAACAACAATGTCTGCCACGGTCGCGTGCTCCTATCCCCGATGATGCTCAGGGAGCCGCAGTCAAAATGAAGAGTCTGTCAAGATGTTCAGGCCGACACGGCCCGAACCGAACAAGCAAGGCAGTGTAGCTGAGTCGACCCATCGCCGTCAAACGGCCGTGGGAACTGGGTGCGATTGCACTCGGCCTGAGGGGTTTCGAAACTGACGGTTGTCGAGCCCCTGTTCTCCAAAAGTTCCATGGCCGAAGAGCCCTCTGTGAATCGCAAGCATTGGCTGCTACGTCGCCCCACTTGGAGCGATTGGGGCAATCCTGAATGGCTTTTGGCCAATCGATTGCCGACGTTGGATGGAGCGCGGGGCCTTGCCGCTCTGCTGGTCTTCGGTCGGCATTTTTGTACCTTGACGATCCCCTGGACGCCCGACCATGGGGCTGTGCACCACCTGTTCGGATTACTCGATCGGGGAGCGCTGGGTGTCGATCTGTTGTTCCTGCTCAGCGGTTATCTGATCTACGGTTCATTGATCGAAAACCCTCAGTCATTCGATCGCTATCTTGGACGACGGCTGCGGCGGATTTATCCCACCTTCATCACCGTATTTCTCGTGTACCTGGTGTTGATGTGGGTGTTTCCCGAACGTAGCAAGATTCCCCAGCCGTTCTGGCCCACGGGGGCATGGTACCTGCTGGCCAATCTGGCGTTGTTGCCGGGGGTCATTCCCATTCCCCCCGTTATGGTCGTCGCCTGGTCTTTGAGTTATGAATGGGTCTCCTACCTCGCCTGGCCGGTATTCATCGAAACGCTGCGGTTGCATTCGTGGCAGCGTCTTGGACGGATTCTCCTGTTGGCCGTGGCAACGGCGGCGTTTCTGCAGTGGGGAGCCAGCCAACCCGAGCAGCCACTCATCAAGTTCTCGTTGCTGTTGGCCGGTGGACTGTTGTGGGAAGTCAGCCAGTCTCCGATGGCACCGCGACTGCCCGGCTGGGGGCTGATCGCTTTGCTCGCTGTTGCACCACTCAGCCACTGGTTGTTGATGACCTGGGAGGTCCGTGTGGTCCAGCGCTGGATTCTGCTGTGCCTGTTTCTGCTGCTCTACGATCTGGTAAAGACTCCCGCTTCGCTGACCGGTCGACTGTTGTCGAATCGCTGGCTGCGGCACTTCGGATTGGTGAGCTATTCTTTCTATCTCATCCACAGTCTGGTGCTGCACGCGATTTTTCTGGTTTGGAACCGGTGGGGGGGTACTGACGGGTCCATGTTCTCCCTGACGTCTTACGTGGCCTTGATGGTGGGAGCCTGCCTCGCGAGCCTGATGGCTGCGCAGGTTTTGTTTAGCTTGGTCGAAAGGCCCTTTTCTTTCCCGAGAAGGGAAGGGGCCACGGCCCCCAGAGAGAATTCAACGGCTGTCTCGTGATGGTGCCGGACGATCCTCTGCGGGAGAATTGTTCTTCAACACCCACCTCTCAAACCACGAAAGGTTCCTGTCCATCGCATCAAGCAGCAGTTTGGGCTCTTGGATGGCATGGGGCTGCCGGGGATAGACCACCAATTGGACGGGTACGTCTTGCCGGCGCAGTGCGTTGTACAGTTCGTACCCCTGAGAGATGGGAACCCGCACGTCGCGATCCCCATGTTGAATGAGGGTGGCCGTCCGGATGGATTTGGCCTGGAAGACGGGAGATCTCTCGCACCAGCGAGTCGAGTCGGCCCAGAATTCGCCCCCGAAGTAGTCTGGAATGAAACCGGCGATGTCGGCAGTCCCTGTGAACGAGACGAGGTTGGTCACTCCCGCACCCACCGATGCCGCCTTGAACCGCGTGCTTTGCGAGATGGTCCAACCGGTCAAAAAGCCGCCATAGCTCCAGCCCATCACCCCCAGCCGCTCGGGATCGGCCACGCCGTCGGCCACCAGCGAATCGATTCCGGCCAGCAGGTCGGCCAGGTCGCCGCCCCCCCAGTCAGCCTCGTTGGCGAAGCGAAATTCCCGCCCGTAGCCGCTGCTCCCGCGCACATTGCAGCGCAGAATCGCAAAGCCCTTCGCCGCGAAGGCCGGCAATGGGTACGGACTGCGTGACAGCAGGCAGGTCTGCTGAAAGACCCCGGTGGGGCCTCCATGGATCACCACCAGCAGCGGCAGCTTCCGGGATGGAAGACCGCTGGGCAACGTCAACAATCCCTCGATCTCGCGCTGATCCTTCGATTTCCAGGTAATCACCTTGGTCTCAGGCAAGGGCAGGGGGGGAAGCTGCTGGACGTGGCTCACCTGCTGTGGTTCGAACGATTCGGTCAACGACACCCAGGCCTCGACCGCCGTCGTGGGATTCTCACTGGTGAAGGCGAGCATTTCGCGCGTCGAATCGAGCACCGGTTGAAGGACCATGCGGTCGGCTGGTGTCAGTGCCAGCGGTTCCTCCCCCGACACGGGCAATTCCCATAATCGCGAGACCGTGCGGTCGACCTCTGAGGCCAGCACGCCAGTTCCCCCATGGTTCCAACCCACCAAGGTGGGTTTCTCGTCGCGAGTCAGCGCCAGAGCCCGGGGACTTTGGCCGAGAGACCCCATGACCTGAATCCGCGAGGCGTAGGCCCAGCGTGGTGGTATCGAACTGGCGACATAGGCGATCTGCGAGCCATCGGGCGAGAACCGCGGCTGCGACTCGGCCGCCTTGGTCCCGGCAATGACCTGGCTTTTTCCCGTCTCGACATCGAGTATTGCGATGTCCGACAACAGCCAATCATCGACCTTGGGGCTGGGTTGTACGGTGTAGGCGATCTGCCGCGAATCGGGAGACCAGTCGAACACCCGACCTGGTTGTCCACTGCCCACATGAGTCGATCCTGAGGTCAGACGCCGCACCTGCCGCACGTGTCCCGGTGCGGCATTCACCTCCAGCAGATACAACCGGCTGAACTTGGGATGTTCGTCAACCAACAAGGCATCATTTCGTTCCCGTTCGGCACGTTCCTCGGCATCGGTCTTGGGATCGGGCATCACGAAGGCGATCGTTTGTCCGTCAGGGGACCATTGAAACGAGGTGATTCCCCCCCGCTCCTCGGTCAATTGTTCGGCCTCACCACCGCCGATCCGAATTCGCCAGAGATTGTTAGTTTTTCCGCCGCGACTGGAGAGAAACGCGATCCAGGCTCCATCGGGGCTCCACTCTGGGGCAGTACATGATTTGTCGCCGCGGGTCAGTTCGAAGGAGTCCCCTCCCAGAGAGGAGGCCACGTGGATGTGCGACAGAAATTCGCTGTGTTCATCGTCCAGCCACGGGGTCGATACGACGAATGCCACCCGCCCTCCTCCCGGTTCCAGTGCCAATTCGCTGATCTGCCGGTATTTCAGGATCTGGGTGGGTGTCCAACCACCGGCAGGAGCCTCGGCGCCCGTCGCCACGGTGAACGACCCGAGAACCAGCACTGGCAAAAACCAGCCCACAGGCAGACAACGCGCGAATACAGACATCGGAACGACCCGGCGAAGCAGAAACACAGGTGGAACCACCGGGGAACCCAGTGGGGAAAACCGGACCCCCAAACGGGAACGATTCAAGACCTCTCCGGTCAACTCGACCCGCTCAATGGGCATGCTAGGCGAATCTGCCCCTGTTCACCATCTTCCCTCGGTTTCCTGGATTGCTTCAGCTTCCCTGATTGCTCTGTTTTCCCGGGGAACTGATCTCGCCCCGTTGGGCCGATTTGGGTACGTTCCCCGCCCGAATTGCGGGATGCACTTCGGGAGAAGCTGACGGTCCAGTGTTTTCCAGAGGGTTTTTGATGTCGTCTGGTCCGGTCGAACTCGAACGCCCAGATCTCATTCAGCGATTGGGTCAGTTGACGCTGGCCTTTGTGCAGGATGCAGGTCAATTGGCGTTGTTCACCTGCGATCTGCTGGCGTGGCTGTTGACGCACCGCTGGCGGAGATCGGTGTTGGTGAGCGCGCTGTATCAGATTGGGTACGAGAGTATCCCGGTGGTGATCACGACGGGAGGCTTCATCGGAATGGTCATGGCCGTGCAGTCTTACGACCAACTGCGGTACATGCACCTCGAGACCAATCTGGGAGCGGTGATCAACATCTCGCTGGTGAAGGAGTTGGGGCCGGTGCTGGCGGCCACCATGCTTGCCGGTCGGGTCGGGTGTGCGATGGCCGCGGAACTGGGAACGATGAAGATCACCGAGCAGATCGATGCGCTGCGGGTGCTGGGGGCCAATCCGATGCATTACCTGGTGGTGCCCCGGTTTGTGGCCTGTGTGGTGATGGTTCCAATCCTTACCGTATTGGCTGACGCCGCCGGGGTTGTGGGAGGCTGGTATTTCGCCACGCGGGTCTGTGGGGTCGATGCGCACCACTATTGGACACACACGGAAGAGTTCATCAACTGGTTCGATTTCGTGGGAGGGATCATCAAGGCGTTCTTTTTTGGCGGCGCGATCTCGGTGGTGGCCTGTCAGCGGGGATTTGCCTGCAGGGCCGGGGCCGAAGGGGTTGGCGAAGCCGCGACCCAGGCGTTTGTGTACGGTTTTGTGGCCATTCTGGTCATCGATTTCTTTCTGGGCATCCTGCTCAACGCGCTCTATCCGCTCACCGGCCTGATGACGACCACCTTCAATTGACAGCCTCCCCCGTGCCACCCGACGTCGCTTTTCCCCCCATCCTTGAGTTCCGCGAGGTGTACCGCCAGTTCGGGCATCAACAGGTGCTGCGCGATGTGTCGTTCACCATTCGGCGGGGAGAGTCGGTGGCAATCATTGGCGAGAGCGGCTGCGGCAAGAGCGTCACTTTGAAGTTGATGATTGGGCTGCTGGCCCCCTCGCAGGGGACCGTGTTGCTCGATGACGTACCGATCGCCGGGCGGAGCGAACAGCAACTGACACGGGACCGGCTGCGGTTTGGTTATGTGTTCCAGCAGGCGGCACTGTTTGACAGCCTGACCGTGGCCGACAATGTGGCGTTCGGGCTCCGGCAAAACACCCGGCTTCCCGAATCGGAAATCGTGGCCATGGTACATGAACGGCTGCGCGAAGTGGGATTGCCGTCCGCAGTCGCTTTAAAAAAGCCGGCCGAGCTGTCGGGTGGGATGCGCAAGCGGGTCGGGCTGGCGCGTGCATTGGCGCTGGCTCCCGAGATCATGTTGTACGACGAGCCAACCACAGGTCTCGATCCCATCATGAGCGACGTCATCAACGAGCTGATCTTGCAGGTTCGGGCCCGCCGTCCCATTACCAGCATCGTGGTGACCCACGACATGGTCACTGTGGGCCGGACTGTCGACCGTGTCATCATGCTCTACCCGCTCCCACGGTTGGGGGCCGACGAATCACAGATCATCTTCGATGGCACACCCGCCGAGGCCTTCTCGTCTCCCGATCCCCGGGTCTACCAGTTTGTCCATGGCCAGGCGGGGGAACGGCTCCTGGAATTGGCCACCCGCTAAGGATCAACCCACATGTCCGATGAACGCAAAGAATTCCGTGTGGGGCTTCTGGTGCTGATGGCCCTGCTGGTGGCGGGAGGCCTGATCATTCGGTTTGGCGAACTCGACAACCTGTGGCAGCGCCGCTACACGGTGGTCATCCACTTTGCAAAGGCTCCGGGGGTGACGCGTGGCACTCCCGTCCGCAAGAGCGGGATCCTGATTGGATCCGTCCGCGAGGTGACGTTCGACGACAATCGTGGCGGAGTCGACCTCTTGGTCGACATTCGCCAGAAGTACCAACTGCATGCGGATGGAGCGGCCACTCTGACCCGTTCGATTCTGGGCGATGCGACGATCGAATTCGCCCCGGGGCGCAGTCGGCAGTACCTCGCGCCGGGGGACCACATCGAGGGGCTGACGACGGAGGATCCGGTCGAACTGGTCACCCGTCTGAGCGTCGACGTGCAAAGTACACTGGAATCGTTCGAAGCAACCAGCAACGAGTGGAAGCTGGTCGGAAAAAATGTGAATTCACTGGTCGACACCCACCGGGACGATCTCGAGACGGTGATAGTGGAGGCAGTGACATCGCTGCGCGAATTTAGCGAGGCGACCCGCAGCGCGAACCAATTGATGTCCGACCCGCGTAATCAGGAGAATCTGCGGCAGAGCCTTGCAGCCATGCCCGAGATGATCGAGGAGACGCGTGCGACGATTGCGGGAATTGCTTCGGCGGTGACCAAGGCCAACGGGGCATTGGGAAACATCAACGATGCGACCCTGCCCCTCGCGAAGAAGAGCAGCACCATCGTCACCCGACTCGACAATGTCTTCGCCAATCTCGAGGTGCTGTCGCTTGAGTTGACCCAGTTCTCGAAGGGGATTAACCGGGAAGACGGAACGCTGAACCTGCTGATGAACGATCCCCAGTTGTATCGCACGACCGAGCAGACCATGTCTTCGCTGACGACGGTGATGAAGAACCTCGACCTGGTCATGAAAGACCTGCGGGTCTTTTCCGACAAGATTGCCCGTCACCCCGAGTTGATTGGAGCCGGCGGAGCGCTGCGGGGATCGAGTGGTTTGAAATAATCACCCGGATTGTCTGATGTGGGGTGGCTTCCGGTCGTGTACCGGGGCTGTCTGTGAGTCGCAAGAC
>JBKCTR010000102.1:0-2682 GCA_046318755.1 Planctomycetaceae bacterium | reverse complement strand
GTGCGGTCGTAATCTCCCCGTCCATCGGGCGAGAACCGCACCGCCACCACCCCCGCCCCCGCCTCGACCAGTCGCCGCGCCAGCAGACATTGCTGCCCCGCGAGGTGCCGGCCGTAACGCTCGCGCACCTCGGCAGGTTCGCGAGCCAGATCAAACGCCCGCGCCGCCCGCCCCCCCGCCAGCAATTCGCACGCCTGCTGCCGGAACTCTGCGGTCGCCCGAAAGACGTCGAGCGGGGCGGCCGCGGGGGAATCGGCCGGAGCCCGCCGTTCGAGCTCGGCCAGCATCGTCTGCCGCAGTTGGAATCTCTCGCGGTCGGTTGTGGCGTCGAGATTCTGAATCGTAAAACCCGGCTTGGACGGATCCCCCGCCACCTGAAAGGGGCCATGCATCGGCCCCAAAAATGCCGGTCCCCCGCGGTGCAGACCGGCACCGAGGTCGATGTACGGCGGCAGCGCGTGCCCCCGGCTCGAGTTCGTCGTCGTCCCCCCCCGACGCATCCCCCGCGCCAGCCGGGGATCGGTCGTGGCTCCCAGCGCAATCCCCAGTTCCTGTTCCACCCCCCGCAGGTGATTGATCACGCTGGCGAGGTCGGGATACCGCGACCGGCCGTTGCTGGTCTGGTCGTACCAGCCGGTCAGCACGTTGTGCGATCCGACCACATGATCGGACGACGGCTGGTGCAGTGACCGAATGATCGCCGTCCGGTCGGCCAACTGGGCCAGGCGGGGCAGAATCTCGCAATAGGCGACCCCCGGCAACCGGGTGTCGATCGCCCCCAGCTCTCCCCGGTACTCGGCAGGAGCCTCGGGCTTGGGATCAAACGTCTCGAACGGGCTCGGCCCCCCATCCTGCCAGAGCAGAATCAGCGAGCGGGGACGACTGCCGGGCGTGGCCACGCCAGCGGCCCGCACCCCCTGCAGTAGTGACCAACTCAACAACCCCGTCCCCGTCACCGAGCGCAGCCAAGCTCTCCGACTCAGATCGCGATCGAGTAGTCCCGAGAGTCGCCACATCGCAGCCACCATCTCCCAGCCAACATCACGCTGGGGCGGAGCCACTCTCCACAGCCCTCCAGCAAACTCACTTCATATAGTGTACCGCCGTGAAGCGTCGCGGTCGAATGCTCCTGTTCCGCATCCATTCAAACAGGGGCAATTTCTGGCTGGGATGCGCGCCTGGCATGGTGGCCCCCGCTTCAGCTCGCGGCCAGCACTTCCTGCAGGGGATTTGCCTGGGGATCGACCAGACGCACGGGCCGCCCGACGTTCGACAGGTTTTGCTTTTGGGGATCGAGACCCAGGGCCAGGCAGGCCGTGGCCAGCAGGTCGGGAACGGCCACCGGACGGGCGACAACCGTCATCCCGTCGTCACTGGTCTGCCCCACCACCTGCCCACCCCGAATTCCGCCGCCGCACAGCACGGTCGACCAGGCGGCGGGGAAGTGATCGCGCCCCTGCTGTGGGTTGATCAGCGGGGTCCGGCCAAACTCCCCCATCCAGATCACCAGGGTCGAGTCGAGCAGCCCCCGTTCCTGCAGGTCGGCCAGCAGGGTGGCCCACCCCGGGTCGAGCACCTCACACAGGCTCTTCACCCCGTCGAAGTTTTGGGCGTGCGTGTCCCAGCCCAGCCCGCCCGCCCCTCCGGGAACGCCGTTGAGCGACACCTCCACAAATGGCACCCCGCGCTCGACCAGCCGGCGGGCCAAGAGGCACCCCTGCCCAAACTGGTTCCGACCATAGCGGTCACGCAATGCGTCGGACTCTTCGTCGAGATCGAACGCCTTGCGCGCGGTTGAACGCATCATCCGCACCGCCGAGAGATACGCCGCCCGGTGGCTGGCCCCGGTCACTCCCGGATGCCGTTGCAGGAACGAATCCTCCAGCCCCGTCAGCAGGTCCAGCCGCGCTTCCGCCTGTGCCGCCGTCACATTCGCGGGCGAGGCGAGGTTCTTCACCTGCAGCGACTGTTCGTAGTCGGCCACGCCTCCCGGCTGCCCTTCCCCCACCACCAGCGGAGCGTGCCGTGGCCCCAAAAACCCCGGACCAAACGCCCCCGGCGACAGAAACCGGAACGGGGCCACGCTCACGAAGTTCGGCAACTCGGCTTCGCTGCTCCCCAACTCGCGGCTCCAGGCGGCCCCCAGCGTGGGAAATTGCACCGGTCCTTGCGGCAGATAGCCAGTCCGCAGCAGGTACGTCGCCCGCGCATGATCTCCCTCCTTCGTCGACATCGACCGAATCACAGCGCAGTGCCGCATCTGCTGGGCCAACCCAGGCAGATGCTCGCTGATCTGTATCCCCGGCACCGCCGTGTCGATTGGCTGGAACGGACCGCCATTCGCATGCCCCGGCTTGAGATCCAACGTGTCGGTCTGGCTGGGACCGCCGGTCATCCACAGCAGGATGCACGCCTTGTGAGCGGCCTTTCCCGAATTTCCGCCCGCAAGTCCCCGCGCCTTCGCCTCCGCCAGCGCGGGCAACCAGCCCGATTGAGCCATGCCCCCCAGACCACACGCCGAGAGTCGCAGCCAGTCGCGGCGTGAGAGGGCCGGCCGGGAACGCGTCGTCTGGGAAACGTCGGCAGCAGCGGTCATGAGAATGGTCCGAAAACGCAGCGTGGAATTGCAGGAAGACGAACAGCCGCCTATCGGTTGAACAGAAACTCACTGCTGTTGAGCAG
>JBKCTR010000101.1:0-2492 GCA_046318755.1 Planctomycetaceae bacterium | reverse complement strand
GAGAGGTGCTCTGCTCCATTTGCTGAGCCAACCCGGCCGGAACGGATGCAGGCACGACCTCACAGTGTGCGTTGATGGACTCCTCGCGAGGGGGGTCGGACGGGCAGGGGTCGGGTTTGGCTGGGAGGATGGGAAGTCGGTTTCAGGAGAGGTGGCCGTCAGGTTTCTGGCGGATGTGCGAGCACAGGTCCAGTTGCAAAAATCCAGTTTGGGTTGGAAGAACGATGTCGCGGATTGGAAAAAAGCCGGTGGATCTCCCCGCGGGGGTCACGGCGAAGGTTGAGGGCCAGAAGGTCACGATCAAGGGGCCGAAGGGCGAGCTTCATCTCAACGTGCATCCGCAGATCGAGGTGAAGGCGCAGGACGGCAAGCAGTTGCTCGTGAACCGGCACGACGACGAAGCCCAGAATCGGGCATTGCATGGACTGACCCGCGCACTGCTGAACAACATGGTGTCCGGCGTCGTCACCCCGTTCACCAAGAAATTGGAGATTCAGGGGGTTGGTTACCAGGCCCAGTTGGTAGGGGGCAAGTCGTTGAATTTGTCGGTTGGTTTTGCGAACGTCGTGAAACTGCCGATTCCCGCCGGTGTAACCTGTGTTGTGCCCGACCCGACCCACATCACCCTGACCAGCTGTGATCGTCAGGCGGTTGGACAGTTTGCGGCGGTGATTCGCAGGGTGCGTCCCCCCGAGCCCTACAAGGGGAAGGGGATTCGGTACGAGGGAGAGGCTGTTCGTCGCAAGGCGGGCAAGTCTCAGGCGAGTGGCGGTTAGTGTCGTGGACCGGCGGAGAACCTGAGTGGGGTTCTCCAGGCGGAACGCGAATTCAGGAGTGGTGTGAGCATGAGTTTGGTAAAGCGCAGAGCCAGGCAGAAGCAGGTGCGGGCGTGGCGGGTGCGGAAGCGGGTGCGAGGCACTCCGGGCCGTCCCCGTCTGACCGTATTCCGCAGCAACAAGCACATATACGCCCAGATCATCGACGATGAGCGCGGGGTGTCGTTGTGTGCCGCCAGCACCGCCGAGAAGGCGTTGCTACCCACGGGAAGCAATGGTGGCAACAAGGGAGCGGCCGAGGTGGTGGGGAAGGCGTTGGCCGAACGGGCATTGAAGGCCGGAATCAAGGACGTGGCATTTGACCGGGGTCAGTACCGGTACCATGGGCGCGTGGCCGCGTTGGCCGATGCCGCCCGTGCAGGTGGACTCAATTTCTAAAGGCAGAGGATCTCAGCAGTGGCTTCGGAAAAAGAGTCCCATCAGGGGCAGGAAAAGGTCGTCCAGATCCGACGTTGTGCCTGCGTGGTCAATGTAGGACGCCTATTCACTTTTACCGCTTTGGTGGTTCTGGGTGACCACAAGGGGAAGGTGGGTTGGGGCTACGGCAAGGGGACGGAGGTTCCCCAGGCCGTGGAGAAGGCGGTCCGTCAGACCAACCGTGCTTCAATCAGCGTGCCGCTCGTGCAAACCACCATCCCGCACCTCGTTGAGGGTCGGTTTGGAGCGGCCCGCGTGGTGTTGATTCCGGCGATGCCCGGAACGGGCGTTATTGCCGGCAACACGGTTCGGGCGGTCTTGGAGTCGGCGGGCATTCAGGACGTCCTGACGAAGTGCCGCGGGTCGTCCAACCCCATGAACCTTGTCCG
This sequence comes from Planctomycetaceae bacterium, assembly GCA_046318755.1. Classification (GTDB taxonomy): domain Bacteria; phylum Planctomycetota; class Planctomycetia; order Planctomycetales; family Planctomycetaceae; genus UBA10511. The sequence continues at coordinate 850 of JBKCTR010000101.1, read as the reverse complement.
GGCGACGATGAACGCCCTGAGCCAGTTGCGCACGCGGGACCAGGTGGCCCGTTTGCGAGGAGTGAATGTCTGATGCAGATCAATGACGTCCATCGTGGGATTCAAAAGCACAAGGCCCGGAAGCGGGTGGGGCGAGGCATTGGGTCGGGTCACGGCAAGACCGCGGGCCGCGGCGACAAGGGGCATTCCGCTCACTCGGGTCACGCCAAGCGATTCGCCTTCGAAGGGGGCCAGAAGCAGGCCTTCCGCCGCGTGGCGAAATTCGGTTTCAGCAACAACTTCTTCGCCCGGCGGGTCGCCGAGATCAACGTGTCTGTGCTCGAAGCCCGCTTCGAGAGCGGTGCGGTGGTCGACGAAGCCGCACTGCGCGAAAAGGGGTTGGTGAAGGGGGAATGGGACGGGATCAAGATTCTCGCCAAGGGAGCCCTGACGAAAAAATTGACAGTCAAGGCGACCGACTTCTCGGCGGGTGCCGAGGCGAAGATCGTGGCGGTGGGTGGCAGCGTGGAGCGGGTTCACTAGCAGGAGAAGTCGGCCGGGGCCCGCGTGTCGGGCCCGTCAGGCCGCGGGACCAGACGCCGAGAGGCTGTGAACAGATAAACAGTGAACATCCGAAGTGTGAGTGGCCGACTGGGCCGTGCAGTGGTTGGGTCTGGTCCCGGTTTCGGCGGAGAGGCGGATCGACAGACTGGAGAATGTCGAACCACCTGGGAATGGGATTTCTCCACGGCCCGAATGCCCCAGGCGGGATGCTGACCCGATGTTTGACAAGTTCCTGACCGTCTTCAAAATTCCGGAACTGCGCCGCAAGATTTGGCTGACGCTCGCCCTGTTGTGCGTGTATCGGCTG
>JBKCTR010000100.1:0-7518 GCA_046318755.1 Planctomycetaceae bacterium | reverse complement strand
CGTGACGGTCAACGTGGCCACAACTGGCGAACAGAAGCACCTCAGCTTTGACGCGACTTTTGACCCGAACTCGGGTGCGGCTGCAGAGGCTGCGGCAACTGCGTCAGGAGTCTCCGAAAAGTCTGCCTGAATTTGATTGTGCGTCAGGGGCCGTCATCCCGATTGGTGACGGCCCCTGTGTTTTCCGCAAGACTTCGTTTGAGTTCCCAATTGGCGGCCACGCCTGTTTGAGTCCAACGCATTTTGGGCGTTGGAGTCGACTCTGTGTCTGAGAGAAGATCAGGGTGAGCCTGATGGGAGTGATTCTCCGCGTGTGTGCCTGGTCGACGGATGAAGGCTGGTCTGAGGGAGGTTGAGGCGAACAGAGTGGGGCTTGTCTGAACCCCCTGGGTGCTAGGCCGGATTTCCCGGACAATCGCCCGGTGGTGTTGAAAGCTTCTCTGGATGAGAGATTGGTTCTGGCACGGGGCGAATTGGCGCAGGCGGAATCGTTTCGTGTTGGATTCTGCGGTGACAGTGACGCCATGCGGATGGAGTCGAACTCGGTGGGACATTTGCGTTTTTGACCGACTTTTCCGGGACATGAGTGCACTTTAGTTTACTGGCCTCTTTCGGCCCACTCGGTCAGCCTCTCAAGACTTCCTATTCGTCGCTCATGTCCTGACTGATGTTATTCGACCGTCCCCCAGGGCGAATCGAGCATCCTCCGGCACTGGTACTGGCCGATCTCGCACCGCCGGTTACGTTGTTTTTGCCCCAAGAATTTGTTTCACCGGGACTTTGCCGTCTTTCGGGGCCGTTGTCTTCGATGGTTTTCATGAGCCGTGGAAAACCGTGGGCCGATCGGCGAGAATCTTGGTGTCTCTTTTCATTTGGAGTTTGATTCCGTGTTTCAGCAAGTCGCTGTTGTCGGGGCCACAGGGGCCGTCGGCAGGATCATGTTGCAGCTTCTGGCGAACAGCCACCTGCCCGTTGGGACGTACCGTTTTCTCTCCTCGGCCCGATCAGCGGGAAAGCCCCTGGAGTTTTGTGGTCGTACTTATGTGCTGGAGGAACTGACCAACGATTCCTTCCGGGGATGCGACCTGGTCATTGCCAGCACTCCGGATGACGTGGCTGCGAAATTTCTTCCCGCCGCGGTCTCTGCCGGTGCCACGGTGATTGACGAGTCGGGATACTTCCGGATGAAGCCGGACATTCCCCTGGTGATCCCCGAGGTGAATCCCGAGGCGGCCTTGATTCCCAAGGGAATCATTTCCAGCCCGAATTGCTCCACCACGCAGATGGTGGTGGCCCTGAAACCGCTGCACGATGCCGCCGTCCTGAAGCGGGTGATTGTCAGCAGTTATCAGGCGGTGAGTGGAGCCGGCTTGCAGGGGAGTGTTGACCTCGAGGAGGGGACTGCGGCACGGTTGAATGACAAGCCGTATCAATACTCGACCTTTATCCATCCGATTGCTTTCAATCTCATTCCGCAGATTGGCAGCTTCAAGGAAGAGGGCTACACCAGTGAAGAGTTGAAGATGGTCTACGAGACCCGCAAGATCATGGGGCTGCCGAATCTGGCGGTCAACGCGACCTGCGTGCGGGTCCCCGTCGCCAATTGCCACAGCGAGTCAATTACGGTGGAGACCGAGAGGCCGCTGTCTCCCGATGAGGCCCGGCGATTGTTCGCGGCGTTTCCGGGCATCAAGGTGGTCGATGATCCCAAGACGTCCAGTTACCCCATGCCGGCCGATTGCACGGGACATGATGACGTGTTTGTTGGACGAATTCGACGAGACCTCTCCCATCCCCATGGGTTGTCGTTTTGGTGCGTCAGCGACAATCTTCGCAAGGGGGCGGCCACGAATGCCGTGCAGATCGCCAAATTGCTGGCACGACATCGGTTTGGGTGGCAAGGCTGACGGTGTCAACCGGCCTGTCTGCGAACCACAGATGGATTGAAACAGAGCGCCCAGCTGACGCCCCTCGACTTTGACGAATCCTTCTTCTCCTCAACTCTGGCGATACCACGATGGATCATTTTCATTACCGGGACAATGACCTGTTCTGCGAGGAGGTCCGGGTCTCCGAACTGGCCGCCCAATACGGGACTCCGGTCTGGATCTATTCCAAGCGAACTCTGCTCCACCACCTGAATCAGATCCAGCAGGCGTTTGCAGAAGTGGATCCTGTCATCTGTTACTCGGTGAAGGCCAATTCGAACCTGGGCATTCTCAAGGTGATGAATGATGCGGGTTCGAGCTTTGATGTCGTTTCCGGGGGAGAGCTGTACCGCGTCAAACAAGCTGGCGCCGACACCAGCCGCGTGGTGTTTGCAGGAGTGGGAAAGACGGATGCCGAGATCCGTGAAGCGTTGGACAACAACGTGTTGATGTTCAATGTCGAGAGCGAGGCCGAGTTGGACGCCATCGCCAGGGTCGCGGAATCGATGAACAAGGTGGGACCGGTCGCCTTGCGACTCAACCCGGACATTGATGCCAAAACACATGCCAAGACCACGACCGGGAAGAAGGGGAACAAGTTCGGGATGGATATTGAGCGGGCCGAACAGTTGGCTGAAAAGGTCCTCTCTGACAAGCGTTTGTCCCTGAAGGGAATTCACATGCACCTCGGGTCTCCGATCCTGTCGACCGAGCCCTACGCGGCGGCGGTTGTCAAGGCGGCCGAGGTGGTGGCCCGTTTTCGGGCTCGTGGACACGATACGCGATGGATCAATCTCGGTGGCGGCTTCGGGATCAATTACCGTCAACAGGAAGCACTTCCGGCCAGCGCCTATGCGGCTGTGATTGTCCCCACGGTCAAGGCGGCGGGATGTCGCCTGGCCCTTGAGCCTGGTCGCTTTATTGTCGGGAACTCGGGGATCCTGGTCAGCCGGGTGATTTTCACGAAACGGGAAGGAGGAAAACTGTTCGTGATCCAGGATGCCGCCATGAATGATCTCGTTCGGCCGGCGATGTACGACGCCTTTCACCGGATCTGGCCAGTCACCCCCAAGGTCCCGGCTCCTCGGGACTATGAGGCGGTTCTGGAAGGCTGCGAAGCCACCGATGTGGTGGGACCGGTTTGTGAGTCGGGCGATTACCTGGCCAAGGGGAGATATCTGCCGCCGATGGATCGGGGTGACCTGGTTTGCACATTCAGCGCGGGTGCCTACGGCATGGCGATGAGCAGCAACTACAACTCCCGACCCCGGGCGTGTGAGGTGCTGGTGGATGGTAAGACCCATCGCCTGATTCGGCGACGGGAATCTTATGCGGATCTGGTCGCTCACGAGATCCTCTAGACTCCGTCGCCATTCTCGTTGCCTCACTTTCAACAGAGCTTCTCCAGTCCCTTTTCAGCCACCGGAACAGTGTGTGGATCGATACTTCGCCATCGTCGCTCGCGGAATTGAGCAACTTACAGCACGCGAGCTCACGGCCATCGGTGCACAGGACGTCAACCCGGTTTCTGGAGGAGTTCACTTTCAGGGCTCACGAGAGGTGCTGTACCGCGCCCTGTTGACAGTGCGCACAGCCAGTCGCATTCTCAAACCACTGCGGGAATTCGCGGCGACCAATCCCGACATCGTGTATTCCCAGGTGCGGCGCGTGGTCTGGGAGGCTTTCCTGACGCCACAAAGAACACTGGCGGTGTCGGCAACCGCCGACAAACCCCCCCGGCGCGATGGTGGAAAACCTCCGCGGCAACGTCCCGGGTCTCCTCCCGCCAGAGGGCGAGGTGGCGACCGGGGACGTTTCCCCGCAGGAGGTCGGCCCAGCGGTGGGCCCGACGCCAACACCGAGCCACTGGGTGGAACCAAGTGGCTGTACAATACGATGTTTGCCGCCCTCAAAATCAAGGACGCGATTTGTGATCGCTTGAAGAGCGAACTGGGAGCGCGTCCCGATGTGGACAAGGAACGCCCCGACCTGCTGGTGCAGGCGCACTTTTCACGCGGGCGTTGTACTCTCAGCCTGGATGCGACGGGGAGCAGTCTTCACGAACGGGGTTACCGCGAACAGTCCGGAGGGGCGGCACCTCTCAAGGAGACTCTCGCCGCCGCCATTCTTCAGCTGACTGGTTGGAACGGCTTGGTTCCCCTGCTGGACCCGATGTGTGGCTCGGGGACGCTGGTGATTGAAGCCGCTCAAATGGCACTGCACATTCCGGCGGGCGGCGGCCGACGTGCGTTTGCCTGTGAAAAATGGCCCGACTTCGACGGACGGCTGTGGGCTCGCGAATTGACCGATTTGCGTTCACGGCAGCTTCGCAAACTGCCCGCTCCGATCTTCGGCAGCGACGCCTCGCCCTACCAGCTTGAAGCCGCCAGGGATAACGCATTTCGCGCTCACGTCGACGCCAGCGGTCTGGTCTTCAACGAGATCAATGTCGAGGAGGTGACACCGCCAGTCAATGAGCCGGGAGTGATTATCACAAATCCCCCTTATGGCAGGCGTCTGGGGGATGTCACTCCGTTGATCCCGTTTTACGAGAGGTTAGGCGAACACTTCCGAAAGTCATTCCCCGGATGGTTGCTGTTTGTCCTTTCTGGGGACGACCGGCTCTCGAAAAGCCTGGGAATGGTTCCCGTCGAGGAATTCTCGCTTTGGAACGGTCCCATTCCTTGCAAATTGTTGAAATTCGATCTCTCCGCCCCAGTCCTGATTCCGCGAATCGAAGTTGATCCTCCTCCCGTCGAGGCCAATTCCGATTTGCCCCAAGTCGGTGAATTGAGCCGTCCGGCCTCCGTAGACGATTCCCAACTGAGCCCAGAGCGGGATCAGTCGGCGGCGGTGGTTGACGCCGTTGAGGTCGATTCCCCAGTCATCGAATCACAACCCAGTGTGAATCCGGAGCCTGCAAAAACAGACTGGTTTTCACCCCAGGTGTTCGACACGAACCACGTTCCCTCAGATATGGAGCTTCCGTCGCTCGAGAGCGACGTCTGATAGACACTTCACAGGGCCATGACTTGAGGTCATGGGACTGGCCGAGAATCGGCTTCTAAACGAAGCGGCAGTGACAGTTCGTCGCATCAGATCCGGACGTTTGGGGCGGCTGAAGAGATCCAGTCTGGTGAATTCAATTCAGGAATAACGGGCCAGTGGGCCATTCCATTGGCGGTTCCCAGTGTTTGAGATCGTTGACTTCCAGCGCAAACAGCGGGCTGATTTCCACAGGCCCGACCGTGCTGGGGAAATCGCAACGGGTGCGGAGCCAACGCACGGCTCGCGTGATCATGGCCTGTCGGACATGGTTCGGGGAAAACTCACCCGTGGAGTTCTTGAGGGGACAAAACTCCTCTTCGCGCTCCACTTCCATGACGAGACAGTTCTGAATTCGGGGAAGAACATCAAAAATGAACCGCTCGTATTTGATTGCGTTCTCGGATGTGGGGGTGATCCAGTGGCCCGAGGGGGCGAAATGCCCAACTTTCTTGATCGCCCGATGATAGGGGAGTGAGTTCTCCGCCGATGCCAGGTCCTGCAGGATGGCTCGGTCAAACACATGGATGGCGGTATTCCCTGCCCAGAAGAGCAGATCGCCTTCAGGTGTGGTTCGCCGGACGTCTTCCGCGGTCAAGTCGCTGTACTCGATGATGCGGGCATGGCCATCGATTTCGGTCACGACCCCCATCTTCTCATCCGGGTTCTGCTTCGCCACGACCTTGACCGTCACTTGGGCCTGGCGTTGATGATGCAGCCCCAACATGACTGGATCTCCCACGTGGGTCAGGGGATTGTCGACCTGGTGATAGTAGAGCAGATCGATTCCTTGCCGACGAAATTGATCGAATGAGCCTGAGGAGTTCAGGGCTTCCAATAAACCTCCATGACCATTGGGATTCATCATGAGGCTGGCGGGGCCGCTCATCAGAATCCGGCCCGTCTCCCGATCGACGACGGGCATCACCCCCTGTCGAACAAAATGAACTGAGTTGGGATCCAGTCCAAAGAAACTCTCTTGGGAAAAGAAGTCGCGAGTCGCCTGGTCGGTCGCATGGCTGGTCATGATGTGGTACGGAATCGTCCGCCCGAATCGTTTCGACAGTGAGACAACCTGTTCGGCAAACAACTGATACAGCGAATGGCCGCTGATCGGTCCCATGGGATACATGCCTTTGGGGCCCGCCAATCCCAGTCGGGTTCCCTCCCCTCCCGCGACGAGGATCACGGCCACACGCCCATCCCGGAGCAATGATTCCCCACAAGCGTGGGCCGCGTCACGAAGGGGGATGTCGGCCGCAAGTTGTTGGTTTCTGACAATCTGTCGAACGGGCCCGGCACGTCGGGGTAGATCAGAGAGTCGGGAGTCCGATGAGTTTTCATCCGAACCTTCTCTCCAAAGTCGCTCCAACAGGTTGAAATCCACACTCTGGATCTGTTCACACAGGACCGCCTGTTCTGCCAGAGTCAATTCCGTCCAGCGTGCGAACAGGTGGGATTGACCGGCGGCTTCGGCCTTTTGTCGCAGGTCAGAGAGTTGTTTCGGGGCGATTCTGGACATGGAAAATGGTTCGAAGAACAGAGGCCGAGAGATTGGGCAATCGCGTCCAGAGGATCAAGCCAACGCCAGTCTTGAGGGCTTGTCAGGGTGGGGAAGTGAGAGAAGGGGACGAGCGCGCTGAAGTCTTGTTACCCGGCCAAACGAGAGGGACCATCCCCGGGCAGTCGTTCTGGATGCTGCCAGTTGTCTGGTCGATTGCTTTGCGAGAATCGAATTCGCGGCAGGCCTGACGATGCTGCCACAGTCGGCGGCTCCCGGGTGGGCGCGAGGCCAGGTGTGGGATGATGTGCGTGTCGTAGTGGGAGGACTCAGTCAGGATGGTCGGCTCCAAAGAGATGTGAGCAGCCGCCAGGGAGCCAGGAGGTTGTTCTGCATGGGAATTCCACGACCAGTCGGGGAGAGGAGCACGATGGTGAGATCATCACGACGGTTCCGTGGCTCAGAGTCGCCCGTGATCTCCTCCAGCAATCGGGGGATCAGTGTCTCTCGTGGCTCGGGGGGAAGCCGCTTCAACACGGACAGAAGTCCCTCGTGCCCCAGAAATTCCGAGGGCCCAGTGGGATACTCAAGAAGGCCATCCGAGAACAACAACAGCAGATCGCCGGGATTCAGTTGCAGGCTGACTTCCCCATAGAGAGCCCCGTCCAAGACCCCCAGCGGTACATTCTGCAAGGGAGCCTTGAGTTGGGCGAGATCGATCACACTCGCCAGCGGTGCCCATTGACCGATGTCTTTACGAAACAGCAGAGGCAGAGGATGGCCCGCGGTGGAAATCACCAGACTGCTGCGCGGAGCGAAGAAGGTGATCACGATCGCCGTGGCGAACCGTCCAGCGGAACGCAGTTCACCAAACTGTTCGTTCAAGGCACCGAACAGCCGCCCCTGCTTGATGTAGTTGATGTTTCGCCGCATCAGATCACGGAGCCCGCGGGCCGTCGCATCATCCAGGTCGCCTTGCCCCGCCACGTCGGCGATCAACATCCGGCTGATGCGGCCGGAAGCACAAGAAGACAGGTAATAGAC
>JBKCTR010000099.1:0-4833 GCA_046318755.1 Planctomycetaceae bacterium | reverse complement strand
GTTGCCATGCCAGGCCCCCAACCGCAACGTGAACCCGTTCCGATCCCTGCCATTCGCAATAACACTCGTTCTGCAGCCCCGACACGGCAACCACTCCTCGCCCGAAAGCATGTGTCGGCCAACCACGCGTTGGCCTCATACAGCAAAAGACGCGGGAACCGTGCGGATGGTTCGCCGAAATCTTTGCGATTCGCGCGGGGGGTGATGATCGCGAGGGGAGAGGCGAAGGGACCTCTCAGCGGTTCCCCGGAAACTGCCAGAATTCGTTGAATAGCCCCGACGCCGCGAGCTTGTGGGCCGAGGGCTGTTCCGCGGTGGGAAGGGGACGGATCACGGCCCAGTCGCCAAACCGCGGGTAGAGCAGGGCGTTGGTCCCCCGCAGATCGTCCTCGGTAAACGTGTGGCCGGCGTTGATGACCACGTACTGCTGGGGATCGGCAGGATTGGGGAAGATCAACGCCGGCAGGTGCTGTCGTGCGTCGTACTCTTTTCCCCCCACCCTCAGGCGCTCGGCCGTCCATTCGATGGGCAGCCGGGGGAGCAGTTGAGCCAGCAGCGGGTTGCTCTGGGGATCGCCAAACAACACGAGGTGTTTCCCCAGGGGTTGGGCGAGGTCGATTTGTCCCGCTTCACGCACGGGCAGCACCCCCCGGAAGAAGCGTTCCCACGCTTTGGCAAACTGGTCCTGCGTCGCGCGGGTCCAGTCGTCGGTGGTGCGCGACCATCCCGCCCCGGTCGGCCCCACCACCACGAAGGGGCCCCGAAAGGCGTCGTCGATCGGGCCTGCCAGCCCCCGGCGTTTCTCGGGCCGGGTCGCCAGTCGCTGGGCCACAACCTCCTCAGACACCACTCGCCACCGCTCTTCCTCCCGTTCGAGCAGCACGGGGCCGGGGAGTGATCGATCGAGGGCCGAGGTTCCAAACACCACCCCCCGGGCCGCGGTGCCAGCGGCCGTGGGCCGGGCCGGGGTGACAGCGGCCGGGGTCAGGGCCGGGGACTGCAGTGTCTGGCCATCGATGACCACCTCGACGGGCCGATCGGCTTGAGACGGGGCCAGGGCCAGGCGACGGACATTGGTGGTCGAAAGCGTGAAGTGGTTCCCCTCCCGGCGTCCATCGACCAGCGCCCGCTGCAGCGTCTGCTGCAAGGCGTCGACCGTCAGCCAGTCACAGACACCGTAGGTGGGGGTGTACGTGACGAAGCGGATCCGTGCGGGGGTCTCCCGGCCGGGCCCGGCGAACTGCCGGTAGCCCGCCTCGGCCCGGGCCTGCCATTCCGGAGGCATCACATGCTCCAGCCCGGGGGCGACCAGATGGGTGAACCGCAGCGGTTCCGCAAAGTCGCGCAGCGCGGTCTCGATGTTGACCGCGGCCTGCCGTTGGGCATCTTTCTCTCCGCTGTAGCAGACAACCGGAATATGGAACGCATTCTCGGCCCAATCGACCGCATCGTAAATGTGCAGGCCCGCCTCCACGTGGGGGGGCAACGTGGCGGGTAGATCGGCCACGTAACCCCGCGTGGTGGTGAAGCCCGCTCCGGGACCCAGCACGCAGAACAGGCCGGGATGATGCAGGCCGATGTGCCAGGTTCCCGCTCCCCCCATCGAGAAGCCGCGCAGCACGATGCGCCGCGGATCAACCGGGTCGCGATCGCGCTGGGGCACACCGGGCAGCCCCGCCCGAAAAGCGGCGAGCGCCTCGAAGAGATCGGTCTCGCCCGACCAGCGGTAGGCGTTGTTCCCCCGGCCGAAGAGTTCCAGTTGAATTCCCGGCAGGTCGTCGGCGGCGCGTCCCCGATGCGTGGCGATGAACTTGGTCTCGCTCAACGCCGAGTCGCGGCCATGCAGCACCAGATCGAGCCGGTGGGTCTGCCCACGCTGATACGCCGCGGGCAGCAGCACAGCATACGGTTGCAGCGATCCATCGACCCGCGAGCGGTAGGCCCGCACGGTCCATTCTCCCGGGGTCTCGGCCCAGGGGGCGGTTCCCTGCTGCGCCTGCTGGGCCCGCTGCAGCCCCTGGTCGAGGGTGGCCAGAGTCCACCGGCCGGCGTCCCGGTGATACCACTCTTCGAGCCGGTCGATGCGCTCGGCCGCCACGAGGTGAATCTCGATCTCGGCCAGCACCTCGTCGGGAATCGAACGGTCGCGCAGCCGGGTCACCGCGTCGCGCAGGGCGGCCGTCTTCGCGGCGATCTGCAGACGGGTCTCGGCATCGGGCGGCTGCACCGCGGGGGGGGCGAAATTGCGCCGGGGAGGGGCGGTGGGGGTCTGCCCCTGGGCCGCGACGAAACTCGGCCCGTTCACGGCCAACGCGAACCACAGTCCCATCGAAATTGTTCGTCGCATTCCCCAGTCTCCGTCGCGAGGGCGGCCAGCGTGTTGCACGCCGACATCAGACTCGAACGAACGCCCCGTTGCAATTGAGGGGTGTTGGAAAGCCTCGATCGTCGCGCGAAGAGCCTTGTCACCTCAACAACCGTGGATCGTGGATCGTGGACCGTGGACCGTGGGGGCCGTTGGCGTAGATTCCTCAGCGAGCCCACGAGAGGAACACAATTCGTTTTTGACCAACCCCATCGGCAGCACACACCTTCTGCGGTATCGTCTTGGTCTTCACATCCGTCATCGATCACAATCTCTGTTGGTTGCGGTGGCAGAGCATTCGGTCTTCGTCCGGAGACCGAAATCGCAGAATCCTGGTCATTCCCCGCGCTGCGAGAGAGACGACCGGGTGCGGCACGTTATGATCGGTGCCGGACTGGAGCATGGCATTTCTGTGGACAGCATTCGCATGACGAGTGAGTTTCCGTCGGAGACATCGGTGGCCCGGATGGAGGAGCGGCAACCGACGCGGGTCGGGACGTGGCTGCGGCTGTTGGCCGCGTTGGGGGCGACGGCGGGACTGCTGTATCCCCTGGGGCGCTCGATTGTGATCGGGCTGCTTTCGGGGCGGCCCGAGACCCAGTTCCTGCTGTTGGCGGTGGCGGGGCTGGTGGTTGTGGCGGCCCTGTGCGTCAATCTGGGGCCGCGGCTGCAACACCGGTTGGGGCGGCTGGGGGTCGATGGCCTCGTCACTGGGTTGTGGGTGTTGTTGGGGATGGGGCTGTTGTGGTCTGCCGCCTCCGACCGGTTTGGCCTGGTGGTGGCCGGTCCCCTGTTTGTGGCGTCGACTCTGCCGTTGATCTGGCTGGCGTGGGTTCCGGCGGATCTCGCGGCGTGGCGCACGCGGCTGGGGCGGGCGGCCCGCTGGCTGCCGCTGGTGGTGCTGTTTCCCGCACTGATCACCGTCCGCGGGCTGACGGGAGGAGCCGAGGTGCAGTTCGCCTGGCGGTTCGCCCCCCGGGTCGATCCGGGGGCGCAGTTGCAGGGAGCAACTTCCACCGCAGGGGCCGAAGTCGACATCGTTCCCCGTCCTGAAGAAGACTTTCCGCAATACCTGGGCCCCGACCGTACGGGGGTCTTGCCCAGTCTCCCGCTGGCGACCGATTGGACAGCCCAACCGCCGCGTGAAGTGTGGCGGCGCGAGGTGGGAGCGGGTTGGAGCGGGTTCGCGATCGTGGGAGATGTCGCCTTCACCCAGGAGCAGCGGGGAGAGTTGGAATGTGTGGTCTGTTATGACCTGAAGGATGGCGGGGAGATCTGGCGGCACTCCGACCCCGTCCGCTTCGAATCGGACATGGGGGGAATTGGTCCCCGGGCGACTCCGACCTGGCACGAGGGGTCACTCTACACGGTGGGAGGAACCGGCCTGTTGACGTGTCTCGATCCGCACACCGGAGCCCGCCGGTGGCAGGTCGATCTGCTCGCCGACAATGGCGGGGGACCGATCTCGCATGGAGTCTGCGGCTCTCCCCTGGTGGTGGGGGACCGGGTGATTGTCAGTCCGACCGGGATGCCCCACGGGTGCCTCGCCGCGTACGACCGGACGACGGGAGAGCGCGTCTGGCAGGGGGGGCGTCACCCGGCCAGTTACGGCTCGCCAGCGCTCGCCGAATTGTGCGGCGTGCCCCAGGTGCTGCTGATCACCTCCGACGGCATCGAAGGGGCCGACGTGGCGACCGGGCAGTCTCTGTGGAGCTACTCCTGGTCGAACGATGTGCGGGTGAACTGTTCCCAGCCGCTGGTGCTGGATGGAGAACGCGGGCGGGTGTTGATGTGCACCGGCTACACCACCGGCAGTGTGCTGCTCGAGGTTCAACCGGGGGGGGCCGGGGAGTGGCGGGTCAGCGAGGTCTGGCAGGCGCGGGGGCAAATGAAGACGAAATTCATGACGGCGGTGGAGTTCGACGGGCATGTGTATGGTCTGGACGATGGCATTCTGGCCTGTCTTGATCTCTCGACCGGAAAGCAGCGGTGGAAAGGGGGGCGATATCGCCACGGGCAGCTTGTGCGGACAGGAGACCTGCTGCTGATTCTGGCGGAGGATCCGGGCGATGTGGTCTTGGTGCGGGCGAACCCGAAGCGGCATGAAGAATTGGCCCGCATTCCGGCCCTGGCGACCATGACCTGGAACCCCCCCGCCATCTCGGGTCGGCGATTGCTGGTCCGCAACAATCGCGAGGCGGTCTGTTTCGAACTGCCGGTTGCCCGGAACTGAATGGGGCTCGGCAACATCATTCACAGACTTTCACAGACTTTTCAGGACATTGAGCGTGCTGGCTCATCGGATCACGGCAATGATCGATCCCGTGGTTCCGCAGCGAGTTCGTCGAGTTCGCACCAGCAACCAGCTCGCCCACGCAAACAATTTCCCGTAGGGGATACTTCCCTCAGCCTGGGGTTGTCGCGCAGGCGACTACCCCAGGTCGCGATCCCCATCCAGACCCCTATCC
>JBKCTR010000098.1:0-9316 GCA_046318755.1 Planctomycetaceae bacterium | reverse complement strand
CGCCAATCACGCCCTGGACCCCGAGATCGAGACCGTCTTCCTGATGGCCAGTGAAGGCTACTCGCACATTTCCAGCTCGCTGATCAAGCAGGTGGCACTGCTCGGACAGGATGGCCAGGAACATTCGTTGGCAAAGTTCGTTCCTCCCGCCGTCATCACCGCCCTCAGGCAAAAGTTGAAATCCCGTCCGGTCGGGTCGGCTCTCCCGGGTTGATTGTGCGATTGAGTGTTGGTCCCGGTTTTCCCGACCGCTAAACTCGGATCTCTGCCGCTGGGGCCCGATCGCCCTCTTGCCGATCGGCGACTGGTGTTCCCCGGCACCGTGTCTTTCCTCTTTTTCCGCTTGCGAGTCTTCCATGGCGCTGACCCCCTCGACCATGCTTCCTCTGGGAACAAAGGCCCCCGATTTCCAGCTTCCCGATGTCTCGGGCAAGTCGGTTTCGCTGGGGGATTTTCGCGGTGCCCCGGCGCTGGTCGTGATGTTCATCTGCAATCATTGTCCGTATGTGAAGCACCTGCGGAGTGCCTTGGCGCAGTTTGGCAAGGCGTGCCAGGGCCGTGGTGTGGCCGTGGTGGCCATCAGCAGCAACGACCCGGTGGCCTATCCAGACGACTCCCTGGAAAAGATGGTGGTCGAGGCCCGCGAGGCCGGTTACAGCTTTCCTTACCTGTTTGACGAATCGCAGGGGGTTGCCAAGTCCTATCAGGCCGCCTGCACCCCCGATTTCTATGTGTTCGACCGCGACCAAAAACTGGCCTACCGGGGTCAATACGACGACAGTCGCCCGGGCAACGGGTTGGCCATCACCGGGGCCGATCTGCAGGGAGCGCTCGATGCCGTGCTGGCGGGCCACCCCGTTCCGGCGGCTCAGAAGCCCAGTATTGGCTGCAATATCAAGTGGAAACCGGGCAACGCCCCGGCGTACTTTGGCTGAGATGACCTCCCTGCCCGGCGAATCTCCCACCGCCCCCCAGCCGGTATCTGGGGCACCGGGGTTAAACGGGCAGGACTGTGAACGGTTGGGAAGGCAGTCAGAGACGATGTTGGGCCAAAAACTTGGCTCCTCGAATCGGACTGCCTACGATTTGTTCAGTGCCAGTTCGATCAGCCGCGGGGCGGAGGTTCGGTTGCGGCTTTTCTTCGGTTTGGGTGATTCGGAATGTCTTCTCTGTCGCACTTTGATGAGACCGGTGCCAGTCGCATGGTCGATGTGGGCGACAAGGGGGTGACCCGAAGAATTGCTCGGGCGGAAGGTTGGGTCGACATGGAACCCGAGACCCTCCGGACCATCCTCGATCGCCAGATCGCGAAAGGAGATGTGCTGGAGGTGGCTCGCATTGCGGGCATCATGGCGGCCAAGGAGACCTCTCGTCTGATTCCACTGTGTCATCCCCTGGCACTGTCGTCGGTCCGCCTCGATCTGACGCCCGTCGACGCCCGTCGCCTTCGCATCGAATCGTCTGTTCGGGTCGATGGTCAGACGGGAGTCGAGATGGAGGCACTGACGGCTGTCACTGTGGCGGCACTCACGGTTTACGACATGTGTAAGGCGATCGACCGCGGCATGAGCCTGGGGCCCTTTCGCCTGCTGGAAAAGTCCGGAGGAAAAAGCGGTCATTTCCTCGGCGAGTCTGTTCCCCCCCCGAGTGCGGCGACCTCGTCGCGGCCTGAGGAGCGGGGCTGAGTTCTGTTTTTTTGGATTGTTCCGTCATGAAGACACCTTCTGCGATCTCCCCTTCGTCCGCCCCTCTGATGGCCCGCGTGCAGGCCTTGGTCGGCGACTCTTTGCGACGCGTCGAAACCATCTTCGCCGAGGAGATCGCCAGTCGGTCTCCCTATGTGCGCGAGATTCTCGACCACCTCGCCGGTTACCGCGGCAAGCGGATGCGTCCCATGCTGGTGCTGCTGTCGGGGCAGGCGTGCGGCGGGGTGCGCGAGGCCCACTGTGTGTTGGCCGCCGCCATCGAGATGATCCACACCGCCACGCTCGTGCATGACGACATCCTCGACGAGGCGACCACCCGTCGTCACGTGGCCACCATCAATTCCCGCTGGACCAATGAGACCAGCGTGTTGCTGGGGGACTACCTCTTTACCCACGCGTTCCATCTCACCAGCAGCCTTGGCGATGCCTCCGCCTGCCGGGCCATCGGCCGGGCGACCAACCTCGTCTGCGAAGGGGAGATGAGCCAGATTGGCGAACGGGGCAATCTTGACCTGTCGGAAGAAACGTATTTCGACATTATCGAGGGGAAGACGGCCGAATTGTGCGCCGTGGCGTGTGAACTGGGGGCGCGACATTCGGGAGCTTCCG
The DNA here is from genome assembly GCA_046318755.1 of Planctomycetaceae bacterium. Taxonomy (GTDB): domain Bacteria; phylum Planctomycetota; class Planctomycetia; order Planctomycetales; family Planctomycetaceae; genus UBA10511. The sequence goes on along the minus strand of JBKCTR010000098.1, from coordinate 7,001 downwards.
AGGAGGTCTGCCGGTCGATGGATGGTTATGGCCGCGATCTGGGTATCGCCTTCCAGATTGCCGATGACCTGCTGGACGTGGTGGGCAATGAACGGCAGACGGGAAAAACGCTGGGAAGCGATTTGGAGAAGCAGAAGCTGACTCTTCCCATCATCCATCTGCTGGCACACAGCTCGGGAGCCCAGGCCGATCGCATCCGCGACCTGCTCACCCGTCCGGGCCCCCAGGCACGGGAAGAGTTGCTCCCCTTGCTGATGGCCGCCGGGTCTCTCGAATACGCCCGAACTCGAGCGGTGGAATTGACCCTGTCGGCCCGGCAAAATCTGCAGTGCCTGCCCGAATCACCCGCGCGGCAATTGCTGGATGAAATGGCCGATTTTGTGGCGATTCGCTCGGCCTGAGGCTGTGCTGGCCCGAGGATCGCGGTTCATTGACTGTGCCGCTCCCGAGGTGAGATCCGCATGGGACCTCGGGTGGTTCAGCCTCCGCGGTCTGGGAGAACCGACGGCTTCTGGATACAATCCCGAGCGATTGCCGGTCCCTCTGTCCGATTGCCAGGTCCTGCCGTGGCCGAGACTGTTGCCACTGCTGACGAGATTGAACGCCAGACCCAGGCGATCGGCCGGTATTTGTGGAATCACCTCGAGCGGGGTGCTCCTTCGGTCTTCGACCGCCGCTGGTGGGATGACCGCATTCTGTCGTGGGCAATGACTGATGAATCGGTCAAAGTGCAAATGTTCCGCTTCATCGACGTCTTGCCGATGCTGCGAACCCCCGACTCGGTCATCCGGCACCTGCACGAGTACTTCGACGAGATTTCCGACCATTTCCCCCGGGCCACCCGACTGGCCCTGGATGTCACCTCGCCAGGGACTGTTCTGGGGCGGGCAGTAGCCGGGACCGCCCGACGGAATGCCATCCGCATGGCCCGGCGGTTCATCGCAGGCCTCGAAGTGCACGAGGTCTCGCGCACTCTTTCTCAGCTCCGCCGCCAGGGGTTCGCCTTCACTCTCGACCTGCTGGGTGAGGCGATTGTCAGCGAACCCGAGGCCGACGCCTACCTGCAAAGCTACCTCGACCTCATTCGCGGTCTGGCTCCCGTGGTGAATGACTGGCCCGAGAATTTCCAGCTCGACTGCGATCATCGCGGGCCCATCCCCCGCGTCAATGTTTCGGTCAAACTCTCGGCCCTCTACAGCCAATTCAATCCGCTCGATCCGAAGCGCACTTCCGAGGGGGTCAAGTCGCGGCTGCGTCCCCTGTTGCGGCTGGCCCAGGAACATCATGCGTACGTGCATTTCGACATGGAGCACTACGCGTTCAAAGACCTGACCCTCGCGATCTTCCAGGAGATCTTCAGCGAGGCCGAGTTCCGCGACTTCGCCGACGTGGGTATTGTGATCCAAGCCTACCTTCCCGACGCGGGGCGCGATTTGGTCCGCCTGCGGGAATGGGTCGAGAAACGGGGAACCCCCGTCTGGATCCGGCTGGTGAAGGGGGCCTATTGGGACTATGAGACGGTCATTGCTGCGGCCCGAGGCTGGCCTGTACCGGTCTACACCCGCAAATGGCAGTCCGACGACAACTTCGAGACCCAAACGCGGTTCCTGATGGAGAACTGGCGCTGGTTGCGGCCGGCGTTTGGCAGCCACAACCTGCGCAGTCTCGCCCACGCCACGGCCTGTGCCCGCTGCCTCAAGGTGCCCGACGGTGCCTGGGAAGTGCAGATGTTGTATGGCATGGGGACCGAGCAGGCCCAGTTGTTCGCCGAGCAGGGGCGCCGCGTGCGCATCTACACCCCGTTTGGCGATCTGATTCCGGGGATGGCCTACCTGGTCCGCCGCCTTCTGGAAAACACCTCCAATGACTCGTTCCTGCGGGCGAGCTTTGCCGAGAATGTGCGAATCGAGGATCTGCTGATGAAACCCGCCGACCGTGCCGCGCTCGATCCCGTTCCCGCCCGCCCCCCGGAACCGCTCTTCCAGAACGAGCCCCTCACCGATTTCGGAACGGAGGAAGCCCGGCAGGTCTTGGCCACGACCCTCGAGAAGATTGAGGACGATTTTGACCGGGTCTACCCGCTGGTGATTGGGGGACGGCGGTTCGACACCCGGGCGACCATTGTTTCGAAGAACCCTTCGAAAAAGCGGCAGACCGTGGGGGCCAGTGCCAAGGCGAACGCCGAGCAGGCCCGCGACGCGGTGGCCGCCGCCCGCGCCGCCTTCAAGTCCTGGTCACGCACCCCGGTCTCGTATCGGGCCGAGTACCTGGAACTGGTCGCCCGCAAAATGCAGGAGCGGCGGGCCGAGCTGACCGCCTGGATCATCGTCGAATGCGGCAAACCGTGGGTCGAGGCCGACGCCGACGTGGCCGAAGCGATCGACTTCTGCCGGTACTACGCCGCGCAAATGCGCGACCTCGACGAACCAATTGCCTGCGACGTTCCCGGAGAAGAGAACCGGTATGGGTACCGTGCCCGGGGGGTGGCGGTGGTCATCGCTCCCTGGAATTTTCCCCTCGCGATTCTCACGGGAATGACCGTCGCCGCCCTGGTGGCGGGGAACACCGTGGTGATGAAACCGGCCGAGCAGTCTCCCGTCATTGCCGCCAAGCTGCTGGAGATGTTTGAAGAGGCGGGGCTGCCCAGTGGAGTGCTCAATTACCTGCCCGGAGTGGGTGAGGAGATCGGCCCGGTCCTGGTCTCGCATCCCGACGTCGACCTCATCGCCTTCACCGGATCGCAGGCGGTGGGGCTGGGAATCAACGAGGCAGCCGCCCACACCGACCGTGCCCAGGGCTCGATCCGTCGGGTCATTGCCGAGCTGGGGGGGAAGAACGCGATCATCATCGACGACGACGCCAACCTCGACGAGGCGGTCGTGGGAGTCATTCAGAGCGCGTTTGGTTACGCTGGGCAGAAGTGCTCGGCCTGCTCACGAGTCATCGTGGTCGAGGCCGCCTACGACGAGTTCACCCGCCGCCTCGAAGCGGCGGTCGCCAGCGTGGTCATCGGCCCGGCCGATCAGCCTGGAACCTTCGTCGGCCCGGTAATCGATGCCGAGGCCCGCCAGCGCATCGAAGACTACCTGGCGGTCGGGGCCGATGAAGCACGGCTGCTGGTGAAGGGGGATGTGGGCAAACTGGCCGACCAGGGGTTCTTCGTCGCCCCGCATGTGTTCGTCGACGTTCCCCCCGAGTCGCGCCTCGCCCAAGAAGAGATCTTCGGGCCGGTCCTGGTGGTTCTGAAGGCCCGTGATTTCGATCACGCCCTCGAACTGGCCAATGGGACCCGCTTCGCCCTCACCGGCGGGGTTTATTCCCGCAGCCCGGTGAATCTCAAGCGGGCCCGCAATGAATTTGAAGTTGGCAACCTGTATCTCAACCGCTCCATTACCGGAGCCATGGTACAGCGGCACCCGTTTGGGGGCTACAAGATGTCGGGCATTGGTTCCAAAGCCGGCGGCCCCGACTACCTGCTGCAGTTCCTCGTCCCGGTCAACATCACCGAAAACACCCTCCGCCGGGGGTTTGCCCCGCAGGAGGGGGGGGCGGTGGGCCAAATCAAGAGCTGAGCGCCCTCTCCCGCTCCAACCAACCAGCCCGCCCCAACCGTCACTCGCGTCGATGGGGCCCGGTGACCCGCTCAATTCCCCATCGTTCTGCATTGATCGGGACAAACTCGCCACGGGCCCAAACTCATCGCCGAGGCCTGTGGTGGTCTCACCCCAAAAGTTCATCGGCTTCGTGAGATCTGCCGACCTGTTTTCCAGACAGCCGCCAGACCGCCGAGAATCAACAGCATCAGGGTTCCCGGCTCGGGAATCGCTGAGACGGGAGCTTTAGGATCACCGAGCGACCATTCCGAGATGCCAGGGAAATAGCTGGTGGGACCGACAATCTGGAACCCGGTGAAATACTCCAGCGGATCATCAGTCTTGAATCCCGAAAACGCGAACGACTCTTCGCTTCCGGGCATGGCAATGGTGAACGAGTAATTGGCCGTTCCCGAAGAGCTGGTGGTCGACAACATCAGCGTGGCCGTCGTGGAGGGATGGGTCGCACTGACGAAGTTGTTCAGATAGCCCAAATCAAATCCGAAACTGGAATACCGATTGGGAGAGGTATCGATGGTGCCGCTGAGCCGCGCGGCATAGGCGAACAGTGTGGTTGTCCGCACTGGATTCCAAATCAGGGGAGGCACACTATTGGACGCCACGGTGTTCGCCCCAATGGCGTAAGTGGCTTCCGTCCACGTGATGCCTGCCCGGGAGAACGGCGTTGGACTCAGCACGTGGAGACCGTTACCAAAGTCGTCAAAATTCCCCGATACGGCCACATCGGTTTGGGCCACAAATGCGCTCTTCGAAGCGAATTGGACCACTCCCCCCCGGGCCGTGCTCAGCTCCTGTGGGGAACTTCCCGCCACCAGCCCGGCCAACACGACCAGCCACCCCGTCCGTCGCACCTGTTCACTGCACCAAGGTCGCATCCCCATCTCCTCTGGTTGAAAGTCTTGAAGGTTACAACAACAGAATCGGACTGTAAGGGAATTCCTCTGGTGACGACGAGCGTCGGCAGGCCTCCTCTGCTGACATAAACTTCGGTTTGTGACAGTGACCCCGAGCCAAGAGAGGCGCAACTGCCTCGATTGTCTGTTGCGGCTTTGTGAACGATTCCCCCAGGCGGCAGGCAGCCTCCCGCCTCGGCACTGCCCAGCCCCTGGCCCGGACCCGGCTCAGCCCGCCTCGGTCCGGCGCAGTTGCGCGTGGCACGCGGCGATGATCGAGGAATACGCCTTGGTGGCCGAGGTGGGAAACCAGCCCGGCCCTTCCGGCGCTGGCATTTCCATTTCATACAAGGGCACCGAGAACCCCTTCAGCGGCCCGATCCGTGTATAGCCGTGCCGCTCGAGACGCAGCTCCACATCCGGCGTCCCACCCACACAAATCACCCGCACCGGTTCGCCCCAGCCATCGCTCGCAGAGCTGGTGAACGACAACCGGGCGATCTGGTAGATGAGGGTCGTCACCTGGCGGGCGGTCGCCCAACCGACGCGCGTCCGGGCGGTCGACGGCAAACTGTTGGCCAAGGCCTCCCCCAGCAGGTAACGGCTGGGAAACTGCAACAGGTCGGGGGTGAGTTCCGTATCCGACAGTTTCCCGCTGCGCAGGTCCCGGTAGGCCTCGGGTCTCAGTGGCAGCACGATGCTGCCCCCCACCTGCTCCTCGCCGCACAGCGCCTTCAACACGCTCCAGGGGGACTGGTCCCACCAACCAATCGCCTGCTGCTGAAACTCGGCCAGGCTCCGCCCCATGTGGGCTTCGCCCAGGGCCAAATAACGGGCGGGATCGCCCCCGTGCAGTCCCAGCGGATCTCCCGCCACGGCCCGCCCCACGTCGGTCATCGCCCACTGAACCAATTCCCGCACGTCCCGCTCGCTCCGGCACATCGCCCGCTCATCGACGCCAATGACAGCGGCCGAGAACATCAGCCCCATGTCCCGCCATCCCCCTCTCCGCCAATCCATGCGGATCTGCGATTCATCACACAGGGCCGAGAATTGTTCCAACAACTCGGTGGTCCCGATCGTCTCGCCATCGCAGCGTCCCTGGGTATTCAAAAACTGCACCAGGTGCCGACGGCCGTGGCAGGCCAGATAACTGCACACTCCCTCGACCAGCCGCGCCGGGCCATAACCGCGGGTCCGCAGGGTCTTGTATTCCCGCTCCGAGCCGCTCCAGTCGAGCGACTCGCGCAAAAAACGGAACAATTCCTTGTACTTCGGCCAGCGGTCACCCCCCGCTTCATCCACTTCCGACAGCCACACCCGCAGCGTCTCGGCCAACAGGCGGAACTCCGAAATGCGGCGGGGCATGGTGGGCGGGGGGGGGATGATGACTGAGCGACCGTCTCGGGGGGACTCAACTCGGGCTCAATCGGTCGGCGGCGAGGTCATGACAAAACGAGTGTCACGACAACGGCCCAACCAACTTACCGCGCCGCCATGACCACCGCCAAGACTCCAACCCCACTTGGTGTGCCTCTTTGCCAGTTCACCAAAGGCCCCGCGGCCACTGGGAACGGTGCGTCGATTGCGCCCCCGCGCCCCGCAGCTTCCTGCAGCCAAGGCCCCCTGCGAAGCGCCCCGCGACGGTTGCCCCGCGACCAGACGGCTGTGGCTGCTATTCCATGCGCCGCGAGGTGTGGTCATGGATGATCTTCCACTCTCCGCCCAGGCGCTGCACGACCAAAGTGAAATTGCCCCCCAGTGGACCGGCGTCGCGGGTCAGTTTCCAGGTCCCCAGCACCATCGCCGACTGCGTTCCCAACTCAGTCACTTCCAGATCCGAAAAGTCCAAAACCCCCATCGCCTTCCGGTCGGGAAACGTCTTGAGATAGCGCTCCCGCGTGGCGTTGAAGCCTCGTCGTACTTCCCCCCCCGAGCTGAACGTCAGCTTCTCGGAATTCCAGTACGGGACCAGAAACTCTTCGATGTTGCCGCGGTTCCAGGCATCGCGCTGGGCCTCCAGCAGCGTGATCAATTCACGCTCCACAACGCCCGGCTTGTCCTGGGCCGCGACCCCCACGGTCCGCCCCCCGTGATGCCACAGGGCCACCAGCCCGATGACAACTCCCAGCACAGTCCAGGCACGTCGCGAACAGCAATCAGTCCTCATCGAATCCAACTCTCGCGGACAGGGGACGGGAACTCAGGACGGGGACCACACAGCCGAATCGCGGCCCCAGACATCGAGCGGCTACTTCAGCGGTTCTCCCTCAATGGGCTCGCCATTGGTGGTCAGCACCTGGATTTCATGGGCGCGATGCGATCCGGTGTATTTCCAGACGAGCTGCTTCTGGCGATTCACCTCGAACACCTTGATTGGCCCTTGGGTGCCATAGCTGGCGATCACCGTGTTGCCATTCGGCAGTCGTTGACCGCCGCAGGGATCGGCAAATGGCTTCAGCTCGGGAAAGTCCTCATTTCCCACCTTCCAGAC
>JBKCTR010000097.1:0-4676 GCA_046318755.1 Planctomycetaceae bacterium | reverse complement strand
ATCGAGCCGGGCTTCCTGGGGATCTTCGCCATGACATGTCTGGCAGTGTCGGGCGAGGAGAGGCCGCACGTCGGACTCGAACGTGGGGGGAGCCGGCCATTCGGCTCCCGTCACCGTGAGGGTCACCTCCAGCCGGGTGCCGTCGCCGTAGTGCGGCGTGGCGGTTCCGTCGGCGAGGGCGTCGACGGTGAAGTAGACGAAGTCTCCCGGCTGGACCGCGAGGTCGCGCAGGTCGAACCCCGCCCGTTGCGTCGGCGTGCCGAACCGGCACTGCCCCTTGGCGAGTGCGACCGGGGAGAAGCCCTGTTCGGCATCGGGAGCGGGTCCGCGGTCGATCGACCAGGCGATCCCCGTGCTCGACTGCGCGTGTTCGAACGCTCCGGTGATGCTCAGCATCCCGGCGACCGGACTGCGCCAGCCGACCACCACGGCATGCTGCGGTCCGGGGGCGACCACCACCTCCCCCCGCTTGACGATCAGCCCCACCGGTTGGTCGGTCTGGGCGACGGAGATCGCGGGAGACTCGGCCGGCTGCGGCTGGAAGATCCAGCCGTCAAACGGGTGGTCAAACAACCGGTCTCCCGACCCGGTCAGCGGGACATACCGCCCATCGCGGGGCCACTTTCGTTGTTCGAGGGGTCCCTCGGCACGGGTCGTCCGCAGGAAATGCCAGGTGGGAAAGTCGGCCTGATCGCTGTTGGGGTTCTCGCGGGCACTCCCCGTGCGCAGGTCGCGCGCCAGAGACCAGGTCAGTGGTTCGGTCGCGTTTGCGGTGGCCAACAGACTGCCGAGCAGCGCGCAGCAACCACCCCATCGCACCAGCCAGTTCACCGGGAATTGCCAGGCCGTCATCGGTCGCACCGTCTCGCTTTGAAGCGGTTTCTTGCCGGGAAGACTGCTGCTCTCCCGGACGGCACTATGGTATCACGCGCTGGGGGGGCGAGGCAGCGTGTCGACCGACAGTGCGCGGAGGGCCGGTGCAACGATCACCAGACCGGCGGCGGTCCCTTCCAACCCTCTGGTCCAGGCGACACCGACGCCGTCATCACCGGACGATGCCAGGTGTCATCTCCCTCGGTCAGGGGCGTGGGCCAATGGCGCGGCGCAGCACGTTGTGCGTGATCTGCTGCACGCGCTCATCCGGACCATGCGGCCGGGTTCCATGCGACCAGGGAAGGGTGTGTCCCGGGGGGCTGCTGAGCCCCTGGGCCCAGAAGATGGTGGCCGCGTTGAAGACGAAGTTTCCCTGGGGCCCCGGATAGACCGTGGCGGTCCAGCGCTGTGGCCGGACTCCACCCACCAGCGCAGTCCCCTCGCCGACGATTTCCAGTCCCGGCAAATCGCGCGGGGGATCGCCGTGGTAGTCCCAGCCGACAAGCCCTGGAATCCGTTCCCCCTCCCGCACCCCGGTCCCGGCGAAGATCCAGTGGTCCGGCTGCTTGACCACCCAGTCCCCCCCTCCGTTGACCGGTTCGACATTCCGCGCACCAATCAGGTAGCCCTCATCGGGACCGCGAAAGGGAAAGGGACCATGATCGCGCTCGCGTCCGACGGCATAGTCATTCCCGGCACCGTACGGACCTCCGCGGAACATGATGCGATTGGGCCGGCCGCTCGCCCCCGCCCGCAAAGGAGTGACCCAACACACCGAGTTGCCCGACAGAAACAACAGGCTGACCCCCTTGTCGCGCATCGTCACCACGCTGTCGTATTGGCGGCGGTCCCAATACTCGTCGTGTCCCACGCTCACAAAGCACTTCGCCTTCAGACCGCGCTCGGGAGTCAGCAGGTCGCAGTTCGAGACGTAAGAAACGTCGTAGCCGTGCTGTTCGAGGAAGTAACTCAGCGGAAATTCGAACGGCAGAAACTCCCCCGAGCCGACCGAGAGGGGATCGTTCACCACGCTGTTGAACTGGGCATACCGGCCGTAGGGACGGTCGAAACTGACGTCGGCCCACGGCCCTTGTCCCCCTTTCGGATGCGTGTAGACCGAGAACTTGCTGGGCCACTCGTTGTAGGCGTTCCAGGTGTTGTCCGAGACCTGGAACAGCACATCGCAGGGCCGGTCGTCGCGCACCACGAAGATCACGTAGCTCTGCCAGGCACCCCGGGTCTCATCGGGAGGGAGCACCGTCAGGCGCCCCAGATAGACTCCGCTGACCCAATCGGCCGGAATTGCCAATTCCGCGGCGGCCGTCCACCGGCATTCGTGCAGGTTTTTCTCGCCCGGCTCGGGGGTTGGCTGCTCGATTCCGTCGAAGGGGCCCAGCACGGTCATCAGGCGGGCGCCCCGTCCACCGTAATACCCCGTGCGAAAGATCTCGATCTGGAAGCGGGCGGCGGGAGAGGTCGAGACGAAGAACTCGATGGTCTCCCCCGCACTGACGCTTTGCCGCGAGCAGTACCCCTCGATGAAATTCGCCCGCACGTTGTTCCCGGAGCGCAGTTGGACCCGGGTGAGCTGCCAGTCGCGCGACCCGGGAAGGGCGTTTTCCCGGGCGATCAGACCCGGATCGCGCTCGGCGGCCGCGCGGAACCGGGGGTGCCCCATACCAGCCAGCAGCACGCACACCCATCCCGCGAACAGAACACGCATGGCCGCTCCTTGGACTGGGGAACTCCAGGATTCCGCGATGGAGGGAGGAAGCCTCACTATGGGCGCTGGAACTCGGCGTCGTTGGCCTTCTCGGCCATTTCGATCTGCGTCGCGTCGAGTTCCACATACTTGGACCCGTCGCGATGGGAGACGCTCTTGCTGGCGAGCTTCAGGCCATCGACGGTCTGATAGTCGGTGTAGACCGTCTCCTCGGTCACCAAGGCTCCCCCCTGTTCGGTCGAACGGGTCTGGGCCGAGCGCTTCACCACGAGGCCACTCTGCTTGTCGAGATAGAGCTCGACCGTGCGCTGGCCGGCCGATTCGACTTTCAGTCCCACGGCAGGCTTGCCGTTGACCTGCGTCTCACCCAGTTTGGTGACCGTGAACTTGTCCCCTCCCAGGGGAAGCAGGCTGGTCACCCGCTCGACGTGCAGGTCACCCTTCACATTGTCGGCCTGTTCCATGGTCAGGTCGTTCACCGAACCATTCGCCGCGAGCCAACCCTGGGATCCGTTGAAGACCACGGTGTAAACGTTGTCGACCTCAATCCGCGACTTCTCACCCCGCTGGCGAACGACCCGGCCCGTAAACGGCGTCGCGTTCCCCGTGGCGTGGTACACCCCCGAAAACTTCATCACGCTGACGGGGCGCTTGGTCAGCTTCTCGCGCCCTCCCGCCGATTCAATCCCCTTTTCGATCAGCGGTTTCAGCTCGGCATAATCGTCGGCCTGCGCGGCGAGCCCCGTCGACAGCACTCCTCCACACACGGCCAACAGCAGCAGACTGCGCATCGAACTCTCCAGAGACATTGGTTGAGACCAGAACAGGTCAGGATCGCCGGAACCGGGGTTAAAAAGCACAACAGGGATCGCCCCAAACGCCGCGATTCCCTCAGGGCAGACCGCCGAACTATTCCGAATCGAAACGGATGGCAGTCTGGAGTCGCGAGTGTAATCCGCCGGTCGGCGGTTCGACAGTCCCCCTTTCGGGCGTGTCAAAAACCAATAGAAATGTCCCGTTGTCTTCGGACTGGCGGTCGGTGTCGCAGTCCCTCTTGATTCCAGGGAAGCGGGTGGTGGATACTCTTAGAGAGAAGGCAGGAGGTGTACCTCCTGCAACGGCTTTACGTTGAGGATTGCGTCATGGCCACTGGACTTGTTCCCCCTCCGATTCCAGCCGTGCAGACCCGCCCGGTGCTGGAATCAGGGGATCGCTACAGCCGCGCTGAATTCGAAGCCCGGTCCCTCGCCCGCCCCGATCTCAAACAGACCGAATTGATCGAAGGAGTGGTTTACGTGGCTTCCGCGGTGCGGCTGAGCGCTCATGGTCAACCCGATGCCTGCATCATGACTTGGTTGGGGACGTATTGCAGCCAAACCCCTGGCATCATCACCTCCATCAACACCACGATCCGCCTCGACCACAAAAATGTTGCCCAGCCTGATGCACTTCTGGCCTTCGAACGGACCGCCGACGGCAAGCCAAGGGGTGACGCCGACGATTTTTTCGCCGGCCCACCCGAACTGATCGTCGAGATCAGCGCCTCCTCCGCCAGCTATGACCTGCACGACAAGAAACAGGTGTACGAGCGGAATGGGGTCCGCGAGTATGTCGTGGTGATTGTCGAACAGCAGCGGGTGGCGTGGTTTGAACTGATCGCCGGGCGATATCAGGAGCAGTCCGCTGTCGAAGGAATCCATCGCAGCCGTCAGTTTCCCGGCTTGTGGCTCGACGTGGCGGCGCTATTCGACAACAGCTTCCCCCGGCTGTTGGCGACACTGCAGCGCGGCTTGGCCACTCCCGAGCATGCGGCGTTTGTTGGCCGCAGGCAAGCGGGACAGTGATCTGGTGCTCTGTCTCCCCAACCAACAGGGATTTCGAGCGATGGGGGGAGAGGAAGCCCAAGGCGACACATCCGGAGGTGTGTGATGTCGACATGTCGATGGTTGCCGATTTGGGTTCGATGACGAATTCCCCAGCGATCCTCCGTGTGTGGTCCGATGCCCAGTCGCGACGGGTGTGTTGACACCAAGAGGCATGTTCCTGGCGAGCGCCATAAGCCGACGTGGTGTCCATGGTA
>JBKCTR010000096.1:0-2300 GCA_046318755.1 Planctomycetaceae bacterium | reverse complement strand
CGTCCGTCGGCCGGCAGGAGACGAAGGGGAATCGACCACGCCGATTGTCGCCGATGTCGGGGTTTCCCTTGGTTCAGTGTCGGGAGGACGGCGAGTGGGGCGGAATCGAGACGCGGCGTTCTGGGCACGGCAATCATCGTCGATCGGGATCAGGAAGCACCTCTTCATCCAACGCGAAGAGATCCCCGGCTCAATTGCGCACCAGCCTCTGCCGAAGCCGTTCTCTGAAGGGGAACTCTTGGATCGCCCAAGGTTCTCTGCTTCGCGGCGACCCTGTGTCAGGGACATCCCTACGGTGCCTCCTCGCTGAAGGGGCTCGCTTCGCGCAGAGATTAGGGAAATCGGCTTTTCTGTCGGTGGACGCAATGGATTGCGGCAAGTCGAATTCTGCCCGCGAATCATCGCGACGGCACGCTTCAAGCCATCCCCTGCAAGGATGAAGCGAGCTCTCGCCTCCCAACCCAGGGTAGCCGCGGCTCGGCGAACCCTCTCGGTCTGTGCCACCGACAGCGCGGGGCGTGGAACGTCGTCACGGAATCGTCGGAAGACTTGAGCAGGCGGCCAGCGCTACACAGCCGACAGGCCGCCGTCGATCCGGATGACCTGGCCACAGATCCAGTCGGATGCCGAACTGGCGAGAAACAGCACGAGGTCGGCCACTTCGATCGGTTCGCCGAACCGGCCGGCGGGAATACGGGCTTTTTTGGGATCCCCCTTCCGCGGGTCCCCCCACACCTGCTTTCCCATCGCGGTGAGCACAACGGTGGGGGCCACCGCGTTCGCCTGGATGTTGTGCTTCGCCCACTCGGCGGCCATCGCCTGGGTCAGGACGTTCAAGCCCCCCTTCGCGGCACAGTAGGCACCGTGGTCTTCCGGCGGCTGCACGGCCGCCGAAGACGAGATGTTCACAATCTTTCCGGCCCGCTGCGCGATCATTCCGGGGGCCAAGGCCTGCGACAGCAGCCAGGGGGCCCGCAGGTTGACGCGCTGCGTTTCTTCCCACTCTTCGACCGTGGCCTCGAGCAGGCTGTGGACATGCACGACACCGGCATTGTTGACCAGGATGTCGACCGTGCCGAAGTGCTCGAGCGCCTTCCTCCCCACCTCGCGGGCCCCCTCGACCGTACCCAGGTCGGCCTCGATGCAGTGACACCGCCGGCCCAACCCTTCCACGACGGCCTGGGTCTGCTCGAGCCCCGCCCGATCGCGCCCCGTGATGACCAGATCGGCCCCGGCGTCGGCGAAGACCCTGGCAATTTCGGCCCCCAGCCCCCGCGAACCGCCGGTGATCAGTGCCCGCTTGTTGGTGAGTGAAAACCGGGTGGTGAATTCGGGCATCGGCAGTTCCAGGTCGGACAACAAAGTGCAATCTGCGCGGTTTGGCAGACAATTGCGAAGTATATCGTCTCCGCCCAGCATTCCGCAGCCGCCTCGGGGGACGTCCGGGACGTGGCGACGAGCCTGAAGGCTTGTCGGATCAATACGGGGGAGGAACGGGAGGTGGTCGGAGCGGGGATGTGGAACAGGCTTGTCAGCCTGTTCGTGAAAGGCCCCCAGCCGAGGGAGCGGCACTGACAGATCTGGAGGTCTGTCACCATGGTTGGTTGTCGGTTGATTGGCTTGGGGGGATCGCAGGCGGGAATCCTGCGCCGCCGACTTGCTTTCCCCCCGGGATTTTCCAGATGCGCATGCCCGGTGCTTCCCGGTCCGATTTTTGTCCGGGACAATGGAAGTGAGGGGAGGGGGGAGACGGCTTGGGCTGAGACGTTGGTCCAACCGATCCAGGTCCGGCTCCCGAAGATCAGTCGCGACGCTCACTCGTGGCCGCAGTGGATGCAACAGCAGTCGCTTTCGATTGGGCTGATCCAGGATTCGAACGACGCCCGGGACGAGATGTGGGGCTACGACTCGGTGGTGATACGACACCTCGAAGACCTGGCCTGCCGGCCATTGCGCTCTGAGAACCCGGATGTCTGCCTGAACGGGGAGTGCGTGGAGGATGAGGAGGGATGGCTTGGCCGTCCGTGCCATAAGGTTGAAAGCTTGTTCGTGAAGAAGTGACGGCGTGGGTGGTCAAAAAATGACCAAGACTGAGAGGAGGGGCAGGTGCTCCGCTTTATTAAACCAAAGGTGTTTCGGGTCGCCGGGGAGCGGGGTTTTGGAGGGAAGGGCCGTGCGGGGCTCTGCAGGTTGGAAACCCGCAGTACGGAGGGGGCCTTGCCGTCGGTAGAACAAGCTTGAAAGCTTGTTCGTGAAGAAGTGACGGTATGGCTGGTCCGAAAATGACCAAGACTCTGAGG
>JBKCTR010000095.1:0-6425 GCA_046318755.1 Planctomycetaceae bacterium | reverse complement strand
TTTGCCATCCACATGGGTGATGAAGTCGTCCCGCTGCAGGCCAGCCCGACTGACGAGGCTGTCGGGCTGGATGTCGCGCACCAACACCGAATCGACCAGTTCGCGACGTCCCGCCAGACGCTGGAAATGCCGCAGCCGCGAGGTGGCATAGTCGATGGTCAACCCCCGCCACGGTTCCCAGGTGGGACGGGTGGCGACGATTCCCTCCTCGTCGATGACGGGCCACTTGCCCAACTGCACCGAGGTGGTAAACCGGCGGTCCGTCTCGAGGGCGGCGAATGGAATGTCCGCTTTGGGGCGATAGCCTTCGATGCGCACCTCGGCCCGGGGGCCCGCCAATCCGACAACCCGCATCAGGTCCCCCTTGGAATAGATGGGCTCCCCATTGATCTTCAGGATCAGATCGCCCGCCTGCAGTTTGTTGTAGGCGGGGAGATACTGTTCGGGGTCGCGGCTGACGCGGGCCGCTCCTCCCTGGCCAATCTGGGCCGCCTCTTCCCGGACAACAGGATCGCGCGAGACCAGCACATCGTCGGGCATCACTCCGAGGAAACCGTACTCGACCTCCTTGCCCTGTCGCAGCGTTTCCACCACGCGCAGCATCGGTTCATCGAGGCGAATGGCGAACCCCGAGGCCCGTTCGTAGCCCGAGATGGCCGCCATCGACGTGGTCAGGCCGATCAACTCTCCCTTGAGATTCAACAGGGCCCCACCGCTGGTTCCGAGTTCGAGGCGGGTGTCGATTTGCAGGAGGATTCCCAGGTGCTGGAGCGTTTCTTTCATCTGCCGTTCCGAGTTGGGAGTGCCGCGATCATGCGGGATACGGCGGGCGATGTTTCCCACGATGCCCCACGAGGCACTGGCCGAACCATCACGGGCAATCGCATACGGATTGCCCAGGGCCACAACGAATTGTCCGCGTTTGACCGGGGAGGCCTTTCCCAAAGGAATGACGGGCAGATTGGTGAGTGGGACTTGAACCACCGCGAGGTCGCTGCGGGGATCGGCGGCGAGGATGTGTCCCTCTTCCACGCGGCGATCGGCAAACCGGACGAACAACCGGGGAGCCCCCTCGACGACGGGAGATCCCACCGCAGTCACTCCCTGAACGACATGGTAATTCGTCAGAATGAGTCCGGCCGGGTCAATCACCACTCCGGCCCCGAAATCGCTGGGCGCGAACTGAGGGTCGGCTGGATCGACCGATTCGGACCGGTCCTCGTTCCCGCCAAATCGCCGCCGGAGATTCCAGTTGGGCAGGGGAGGGGGGGACTCGAGGGCGCGTTCCCGCGAGAGGGCGACCACTGCGGGACTGGCTCTGTCGATGATTGAGACAAAGCTGTCTTCGAGCGCCGTCGCAAGACCCGGGCCATCCTGGGCAACAGCCGAGGCTGGGTTGAGGAAGGCGGCCAGCATCCCGAGCCGGCACAGCCAACCCGCACAAAGTCGACCGCGCCCCCAGACAGCACAGGTGGGGGAACGGGTCTGATCGCTCGGAAAACTGTTCACGGTCCAGGCCCGGGGAAAGAGTGCGTGCCGACGTGGTCTGGGGGGCCCAGAGGGTGCACCAACACGACACTGGCCAACCGGCAACCCGAAACTCGGCAACCCATTGTTTTTCCCCCACTTGGCAAATGTCAATCGGGGCCCGGCAATCGGACACGGCGGAGCGAACTGTGGGGTGCAGCAGAATGGGCGGGCGTCGGCCGGTTGGACAGCCGGTCGGCGGAGAATGCTGAGACCGGGCGATTTCTCAAGCGATGCGGTGGCTCGCGCACTCGCGCCGACGAGAGGGCTGGTGGTCCGCATCCCCACCTCCAAAACCCCACCTCCAAAACCCCATCTCCAAAACCCCATCTCCAAGCCGCAGTTCAGAGCCGCAGTTCAGAGCCGCACTTGGGTGTGCGCATCACCGCCCCGGCTCGGCGGCCGGTACCGGCAGCAGCCGGCTGGCGGGTCAGGCCAAGTGGGGGACGCGAAGACGCTTTCAGCGAACTAGCCCACAGCGGCGAGGTCAGGGTCTGGGCCTGAGCCTTTCGCCGCGGTTTGGGGAGAGGACGGCGCGAGGATTACTCCTCGGGCTCTTCCTCGTCTTCGGGGTCGGGGGTCCCTTCCGCAGCCACGCCAGCGTGAACACTGCGGGCCGCCATCACCTTGTCGCGAATCTCTTCGAGAATGTGGGGGTTTTCCTTGAGGAAGACGCGGGCCTTGTCTCGCCCTTGCCCCAGTTTGACATCGCCGTACGATAGCCAAGACCCGGTTCGATCGATGATCCGATCTTCGATCGCGAGGTCGATCACATCTCCTTCGAGGCTGATTCCTTCCTCGGCCAGCATGTCGAACTCGGCCTGTCGGAACGGCGGAGCCACCTTGTTCTTGACGATCTTGACCCGCATGCGGATGCCGATGGTGTTTTCGCCATCTTTCAGCGTGCTGATCTTCCGCACGTCCACCCGGACCGAGCTGTAGAATTTCAAAGCCCGGCCGCCGGGGGTCGTTTCGGGGCTGCCGAACATGACCCCGATCTTCTCGCGGATCTGGTTGATGAAGATGACGCAGGTCTTCGATTTGGCGATGGCCCCTGTCAGCTTCCGCATCGCCTGGCTCATCATGCGGGCCTGCAGGCCCACGTGCGAATCGCCAATGTCGCCATCCAATTCGGCCTTGGGAACCAGCGCGGCCACCGAGTCGACCACAATGCAATCGACGGCGTTCGACTTGATCAGCATCTCGGCGATCTGCAGTGCCTCTTCCCCATACGATGGCTGGCTGACCAGCAGGTCTTCGAGGTCCACTCCCAGCCGTTTCGCCCAGGCGGGGTCGAGCGCATGTTCGGCATCGATGAAGGCGGCAATACCCCCCGCCTTCTGGGCGTTCGCCAGGACGTGCAGGGCCAGCGTGGTTTTGCCGCTCGATTCCGGCCCGAACATTTCAATGATTCGCCCGCGGGGCATCCCGATGCCCCCCAGAGCCAAATCGAGCGAGAGCGCTCCGGTGGGAATGCCTGTGATGGCATGGGTATTCGCGGCATCCGACAGCCGCATGATCGCCCCCTTGCCAAAGGTCTTCTCGATCTGCCCCACTGCATTTTCCAGCAGCTTGGCCTCGGCGTTTTCCGTCGCCTTGCTGGCCTTGCCAGATTTCGCGGCCTTCGCACACATTCTGGGAACCTCCTGAACGTCTCTTCGGGTAGTATTGCGAACAGCTTGAACTGATGGACTAGTGTAACGGCGTTACGTCAATTGGCAAGAGAAAATCTGAAAATTTTTCCATTGGGAGACGCCTGGAGATCCACTCGCCGCCAATTGGCCCCCTCACAGCAAGCGAAGCGCAGGCTGCCCCGTCCCCGGTGAGGCGACGCCGTCGGGATCTGTCTCGAAACCCGAGGCTCCCCCGAATGTTCAGGCGATATCCGATCGCTCCCGGGCGACGCTGCGGATTCCTTGCTTGTGGTGTCCACCCCAAGGCTTTAGTTTGACCGGCGCTGCTCTCACGACACACCTCTCCGCCGTTCCCGCCGGCGGTCTCCCCCCGCTGCTGACCAACGGGGACGCCGCCATGGTGGGGCGGGCCTTTTGCTCCGAAGGGACCCCTCCCTGTGTCTTCCGACTGGCCCGACTATGCCTGTGCGATTCTGCCGGCCGGCCCGGGCAGCCTGTGGCTGGAGGAACGCCCCGTCACCGCCCGCTTCGCCCCGGGGCTCTGGACCTGTTTTGGAGGACGACGCGAGGGCTACGAAACCCCCGCGGAGTGCCTGCGGCGAGAACTGGCCGAAGAACTCAACTGGACTCCCCGCAAGCTGACCAAGCAGGTCGAACTTTGGGTTGACGGAGTGCCGATTGCCTGGTTTTATGTGGTTGGTCCCGCGGCGACCGCGGCCGAGCTCCAGCCGCGTGGTTATCCTGCCCGCGAAGTCGCTCTGGGCGAACTGCCCCACCGGCCCATCAGCCCCTGGCATCGTGCCGCGTTGCTCGCCTGGCAGGCGGGAGACTCGCGGGTGGATTTCCCGAAGAGTTGACCGGCCCCCCCTGGCTGCGGAGTGGCGGCTCAGCACTCCCTTCAAGCCGGACACCTGCCAAAGCACCACGGGCGGATGACCATCCGGACGATCGCGATGCAGGCGGGGGTCCTCCTTTTTCTTGCAATCCCCGAGGGCAGCCGCACCACGGGGTGGAAAGTTCCTGCAAATCGGTTCAAAGGGCCTTCCCGCTGCATTCGGCACAACCGCTCGTCGTCTCCGACAGAGGCGGCGAACGAATCCCCAGGAGACGCCGGAATTCCCATCGAGGGTTTGGTAACATCAGTTTCGGTTCAACCTTCCGAATTTTCTCTCCCGCGGTCATTCGCATGGCTTACAAGAGTTCCTACGACTTCAACCGTCCCTGGAAGGATGTGATGGAGGAACTGGCCGATGATGATCCGCACCAAGAGTTCTACCAGTCGGCCAATCCTCTCGTCGCCTATCTGCACAACCGGCGGATCGGAATTGTCCGCGAGTTGATTCAGCAGACCGAGGCCCAGTCTCTGCTGGAGGTCGGTTCGGGGGATGGTTATGTGCTGAAGGCTCTGTCCGATCTGCCGGTGGCCCTTACCGGCATCGAGATTTCCGAGAAGCGCATCGAGCGGTCGCGGCAGCTTGTACCGCAGGCCGAGATTGTGGCGGGTGATGCCCGCGAAATGCCCTTCGAGAGTCGGTCTTTCGATCTCGTGGTCTGTTCTGAAGTTCTCGAGCATGTTCCCGAGCCCGAACGAGCCATCGCCGAGATGAAGCGTGTGGTCCGGCCGGGCGGATTGGTGATCGTGACTGTCCCCCACGAACGCAACTGGCAACTCGGAAGGCTGCTGTTGCTGCGATTTCCCATCCGCATTCCCGACCACATCAACGAGTTCTCCGTTCCGTCGATGTCGAGGCTGTTCAATCTCGGTCCGGAGAAAGTGCACTACCTTCCTCCCCTTGGCCGGGCCCTCTGCCTGACCATGGTGTTTGTGTTTCGGGTCGAGGAACTTCCCGCGAAGCCCCGCTGAGCCGCTCGGAGTCCCAGCGGCCGGTGTGATCGAGCTCCGCACCTCGCGACTGTTCCACGCCGGGACGAAAGTCGCCAGATTGTCGGCGCGGGTTCAGACGAGGAGCGCGGGACGAGGAACGTCGGCCAAGCAACGTCGGGGGGAAGGCCCCCAGCCGGTGCTCGGAAGTCGGTTCACGATCGGGACGTCACCGACCGCACGTGCACCGAGCGGGATGCTGTTCTCATTGCATATTTTTCCAACACTCGTGGAGACCAAGTCGCCATGCGAATTGCCGGCGTGCAGATGGATGTGGTGCTGCAAGATCCCCAGCGCAACCTGGCGCGGATCGCCAGCGGTCTTGCCGAGACCGCGCGACAGGGGGCGGAACTGACGGTTTTTCCCGAGTGTGCCGTGCCGGGCTACTGCTTCAGCAGCCTGGCGGAGGCCCTGCCGTTCGCCGAGACCATTCCCGGCCCCGCCACCGAATCGGTCGCCCGGGTCTGTCGCGACCTGGGGACCCACGCCCTGTTCGGCATGCTGGAACGGGATGGTTCCCGAGTGTTCAATGCGGCGGTTTTGGTGGGACCCACCGGCGTGGTGGGAAGCTATCGCAAGGTGCATCTTCCTTACTTGGGGATCGACATGTTCACCTCGTATGGTGACCGGCCGTTTGCCGTGCACGCGGCGGGGGACCTTCGGGTGGGCATGCTGATCTGTTACGACGCCGCCTTTCCCGAGGCGTCGCGGTCGTTGGCCCTGCTGGGGGCCGATCTCATCGCCCTCCCGACCAACTGGCCCCCGGGAGCCGAGTGCACCGCCTGTAGTGTCATCAATGCCCGGGCGCTCGAAAACGCGGTCTATTTCATTGCCGTCAATCGCGTTGGCACCGAGCGGGGCTTTCCCTTCATCGGGATGAGCAAGATCTGCGACACCAACGGGCAGACCCTGGCCGAGTCAAAAACCACCTCCGAAGACATTCTCTACGCCGACATCGATCTCGCGCGGGCCCGGCGAAAACACATCATCCGCGTTCCCGACAAGCATGAGATCGACCGGATGGCCGACCGGCGTCCCGAGATGTACGGCCTGTTGACGCAACCGCACTCGCTCGCCTCTCCAGGACGCCCCGTTCGCCCCCATTGACCGGGGCACTGTCGCCGGCAATCCCCTGAGCGGTTCCGGGCAAAAAATGCTCTGGATCGCGGTTGGGTGCTGGACGGAAATCGACTACCATAAGACAATCAGTCGAACTGGCGTTCGCGAACTCTTTCGAGAGGTTGTGGCGATGAGCAAGTTGTTTGGAGTGCGGTGGTTGTCTCAAGGGGCGGCTCGGGTGCTGCTGAGCCTGGCTGCTCGGGCGGGGGGGCTGGGCGGGGCGGCGTCGACCTCGGTGGTCGCCTGCCCGTTCTGTGCGGCCC
>JBKCTR010000094.1:0-26399 GCA_046318755.1 Planctomycetaceae bacterium | reverse complement strand
GCACTGGGGTCGTGCCAATCCCGGAAAACAGTATTTTTCTTACTTTGGCGATTGGGTTGTGGCCAGTCAGTTGCCGGGAGTGCTTCCGGGTGCTGACCTCTCTCTCTTCGACACCACTTCCACGACTCAGTCGTACCGTGTCTACAAAACCACGGTCGAGCTGCGGGATTATGTCGTCCCCGAGCCGTCAACTTGGGCTCTGGGCGCTGTGGGCATGCTGGGAGTTGCAGCGCTGACCCGCCGCAACCGTCGGTCGCGCGCCGCGGTGTACTCTTCCGGAATTGACCGGTGGTGCCCGCTCATGCGCCACCACCGGCCGCTCGACTTTCCAGTGACCCGTGCCGGAATACGAGTCAGCCCGGTCACAGTCACCCACCAAGTCGACAGTCCTCCCCCCGGGATCGATCCTCGGTCACCATCAACGCCCGCGTCGAATGGTGTCGCCCTGGGGGGTGGTCTGTTCTTGAGAGGGAACCTGTCGGGGCGAAAATTGGGACGCACCCGAGAGAGGGATGTGTGCAACCAAGATTTCCGTAGAGTCAGGCAACGTGCAGCATGTCCTGGGTGGGGACGGCGTTTTGAACGGCTGATTGGAACGGTCGTGTTGTCGGCGGATCCGGTGTGGAGTCAGCCCGACGGTTGTCAAGCGCTTTCCTCCGACTTGCCGGATGCTGGTTCCGGGGCGGATTGGTGATGGGTGGCAGCACGGCGACGGAGCTGTTCGAGACGCTCTGCCCTCACCCCCGTATCAGCTGCGAGTTGTCCGGGACGAAACATGATTCTGGCCCCGCTGTCGAGGCGTTACACTGTGTCACGGTGTCTCATTCCTCCATTTCATCTTTTCCGGCACGACGACTCGTGGCGCAGGGCGATTCTCCAGGCTCCCAAGCGGATGACGGTGCTCTCCCCGCAGCTGCGGGTGGTCGGGAGAGTGGCTGGTGGCATTGGCTGCGGCGGTGGGGGCAACAGGGGCTTGAATTTCTGTATCCCCCGGCCTGTCGGCTGTGTGGTGACGAACTGCCCCCTCAAGACGGGTTTCAACGCGGGAGTGGGTTTTGTGCCGGTTGCCAGGCCGACCTCTTGGCCGACCAACGCCCCGGGTGTGATCGCTGTGGAGCACCGGTGGGACAGTATGCCTCGGGTGCGCGCGGTTGTCATCATTGTCAGAACGACGACTTCGCCTTCGAAACCGTGCTGCGTCTGGGGGTCTACGAGCGCGCTTTGAAGCTGGCCATCATCGAGGGGAAAAGGCGGGGGGCCGAGGGGCTGGTGGCGGGGTTGGGCGAACTCTTTTGGCAACGCAATGCCGGCACGTTGCGCGAACTGGCCCCGCAGGTGGTGGTTCCCATTCCACACAACGCCAAGCAATCGCTCTTCCGTCCGCACAATCCGGCAGCCGTGCTGGCCGAGGCCTGGGCCGAGCGCCTGCACTGTCCGTGGCAGCCGCGGGCGCTGGTCAAGACGCGGTGGACCGTGGCCCAGGCCCGCATTCGCCCCAGCGAACGCCGCGAAAACCTGAAGGGGGTTTTCACCGTCCGGCGGGGGACCATCCCGGCCGGGGCGACGGTGTTGCTGGCCGATGATGTGCTGACGACCGGCAGCACGGCCCACGAGGCAGCGCTGGCTCTGCGCGCGGCGGGGGCCGCCCGAGTGGTGGTGGCGGTCGTGGCCCGCGGGCTGGGGCGCGATTCGGCACAATAAACTGCGAGCCCCTGTCGCGCCCGCACCACTGGCGTCGTAACGCGGTCTGTCGCTTGGCCGATAGGGGATCTGGAGGGGATCTGGGGTTTCGAAGGCCGCAGGAAATTCCCGGAGGAAATCATCCGGGGAAGCTCGCACAGCGAAGCCCGACACGCTTGCCATCCATCAAACGCGACTTGTGCGAGTTCTCTCTCGCGTGGAAACGTCGCCACGGCGTATCATTCCGGAAGTCTGCCCCGTTGTTCACCCCCGGTTGTCCTGTCTGCAGCGAGCCCCGGATGCCACGCCCCCAGGGGTCCGCCAAGCCGTTCCACTTCTTCATCCGCGGGCTGGCGGTGCTCTTGCCGCCGGTGTTGACGTTGCTGATTCTCATCTGGATCGGCAGTGCCCTGCACAACTACGTGATCCGGCCGATCAACTTTGGGCTGCGGTATGGCATCGCCCAACTGAAGTACGCGCATGAAATCCAGCCGCGCGACGCACTGCGGGCCCCTCCCGCCGGGCTCCCCGCCATTCCCGAGTGGGGTCGCGGGTACCGCATTCACCCGAAACTGGATGAGGAGTTGCGGTCTGTCTTTGGAGACGCGGCCGTGCAGACTCCCGGGGGTGTACCGGGTGATCAACTGCTGGAACTGATCCGGCAGCACCAGGTGTATGTACCGATTGGCAAAGAGGCGGTGCCGACCAATTACGTCCCCCTCGACGATTACAACCTGGTCTTCCAGCATCTGCGTCCCACTCCGCCCCCCACCACCGCGCTGGGGGTCTACATGGAGATTGCCGAGGCGCGGGAATTCCGAACGCAGTGGCACCTCTCGCTGTTGGCACTGGCCCTCTCCTTGCTGGCCTTGTATTTCGTGGGACGGTTTCTTTCGGTCCGGCTGGGGCGCTGGTTTTGGGGCCGCTTCGAGTGGATGCTGACCCGGGTGCCTGTGGTCAGCAATGTCTACGCCACGGTCAAGCAATTGACCGACTTCGTCTTCACCGAGCGCGAGGTCGAGTTCAACCGGGTGGTGGCGGTCGAGTATCCGCGAGCCGGGGCGTGGAGTCTGGGCTTTCTGACCGGCGATGGGCTGGGGCCCTGCGTGGACGTGGCCGGAGAGCCATTGGTCTCGGTACTGGTTCCCGCGTCCCCCGTTCCCATGAGCGGCTTCACGGTGATGGTGCCGCGGGGGAGCGTGATCGAGCTCGACCTCACGGTGGACCAGGCATTGCAATATATTGTGTCGTGTGGGGTGCTGCTGCCGCCGTCGATGGTGCCGGCGGAAAGCGGTCTGGGGTCCCGCCGACTTCCCGAGGAAGCGGCGGCCTCGATCACCGCACCGCTGCCCCGCTAGTTCCCTTCGTCATTTCCGGGTTCCCAACGCATCGTGACAGACATCTCGGCCCCCCGCCCGCTTCGGATTGCCACCCGTGCCAGCCGCCTGGCGTTGTGGCAGGCCGAACATGTGGCCAACCTGCTCTCTTCGTGCCGCCCCGATTGTGGGGTTGAACTGGTACACGTCACCACCACGGGGGACAGCAATCAGACGAGTGAATTGCGGTCGTTTGGCGGGCAGGGGGTGTTCACCCGCGAGGTGCAGCGGGCGGTGCTCGATGGACGGGCCGATCTGGCCGTGCACAGCCTGAAGGATCTTCCCACCCAGCCGACCCCGGGGCTGACGCTGGCCGGGGTACCAGCCCGGGCCGAGACCGCCGACGCCCTGGTGCTGTCGCGAGAATCGGAGGGAGTGGCCGACCTGTTCGCCTTGCCGCAGAATGCCCGAATTGGCACGGGGAGTCTGCGTCGCCAGGCGCAACTGCGGCACCACCGCCCCGATCTGCAGTGCAGCGAGGTGCGGGGGAACGTCGAGACCCGTCTGCGCAAGCTCGCCGAGGGGGAATACGCCGCGCTGGTGCTGGCGGCTGCGGGGCTGGGACGGCTCGATCTGGCCCCGCGCATCAGCGCCCGCCTGGTGCCGCCGTTGATGTTTCCCGCGGTCGGGCAGGGGGCCTGGGGAATCGAGTGCCGCGAAGACGATCCGTTCGTCCGCGAGTTGCTGGGGCGGATCAGCGAGACCGAGGTCGTCGCCAGTGTGCGGGCCGAGCGGGCGTTGCTGGCTCACCTGAGGGCGGGGTGCCATGCACCGGTGGGGGCGCACACCTGGTTCGATCAGGGAGACCTGCAGATTGCGGGGGTGGTGCTGAGTGCTGATGGGACCCAGCGGCTGCACGCCGTGCTGGGGGGCCCGGCCTCGGCCGCCGAGGACGTGGGTCGGGAATTGGCGGAAGAGCTGCTGCGCAAGGGAGCCGCCGAACTGATTCGCTAGGGAAATCGATGGGCCGCGGAAACCGATTCTGGGCCGAAACCCGATGGACCGCCAAAACCCGATGGAGGGGTAAACCCAGAGGCGGGGGGACTGGTCCGAGGCGGTCTCCCAGGGGGGAGAGAAAGCCACCAAATAAGAAATTCCCCGAACTGTTCAGCAGTCAGCAGTGTCCGCAACCGATACCATGTGCAAACGCCGCGGGAGGCTGGGCCCCGGCTGCGGGGGTGATCATTTGCATGCGTGGGGCCGTGTCATCCGTTTGGGCCGGCGAGGTGGGGGAATTCCCGAAACCCAAGTGTCTGGTTCCCCTTCCATGGAAGTCACTTCCACCGGACGAAATCGGATGAGGTCGACTCCCCGGGGACGGCATGGTCCTGCTCCAATTGACTCGATCGCCCCCACTGTCCGAGGACCAATCCCTGTTTCTGCGAGTTGTTGAGAGTGCGTGATTCCCTGATCCATACGTCGGGTGGCTTTGCCCCCGGCGAACTGAAGAGCACGGTGGCCTACCAGGGGCAGATTCCCCTGTCGTTCGGCTCCGACCCCGACAAGCAGGCGCTGTTCGCCCGCTACGAAGAGGTGGCGTGGGTCGAGCAGTTGCATTGGCAACGGCACTACCAGCGGCGGAAGCTGTTGGGGGCCGGGGGACAGGGAGCGGTGTACCTTGCGCAGCACGACGGGGCCGACGGTTTCTCGCGTCCCATCGCGCTAAAGGTGTTTTCCCCCGAGCCCTATCCCTCGCGCAAAGCGTACGAGGAAGACATGGGAATGGTCGGACGGGCCTGCGCCAAGGTGGCCCTGCTGCAGTCGGACCACATCGTCGACATCCACGACTTCGTGGTGCATCAGGGGCTGCGGCTCCTGGAGATGGAATGGATCGACGGGTTCGATCTGCGCGAGATTCTCAAGCCCCAGACCATCGAGTTGACGCGCGAGTTGCATCCCCCCGAACGGGTCGAATACATCGAACGGGTCATCTTGGGGCCAGGGACGAAGCAGCCCCGGCTGCAGCCCGGCGTGGCCATTTCGATTCTGCGTGATTGTCTGGCCGGCCTCGCGACCCTCAACCAGGCGGGGCTCGTGCATGGCGACATCAAGCCGGGCAACATCATGGTCACCCGCATGGGGCGGGCCAAGCTGATCGACATCGGCTCTGCGGTTGATCTGCGGCAATCGACGGTCCGGCACGTCTGGTCCCCCGCCTATGCCGCCCCCGAAGTGCTCGAAGGGGGCCGCAGCACTCCCCAGTCCGACCTCGCCAGCCTGGGCTACGTGCTCATTGAAATGCTCTCGGGGCAGTTCCCGTTCGAGGGCTGTACCAGCTATCCCCAGCTCGCGGAGGCCAAACGCCAACTGGAACAGAGGCTTCCCCAGCTGATTCCCGCCGAGGTGGTCGAGAGCGAGATGCTGATGACCCTCTGCCAGCGGCTGATCGCGGCGAATCCCGCCGACCGGTTTCCCAGCGCGCATGCCGCCGAACTGGGGGAAGATGGTGCCGCCGAATTCCATCGGCAACTGGCCACGGTCAATCTCGCCAGCGAGTACAACCACGACCTGCGGGTCTGGCTCGAACCGCTGCGCCGCGACCCGGCCCCCTGAGGGAAGTCTCTGGTTTCTTTCTCCGGTCCGCTGGACTGAGCGCCGCAATTCGCCGCGGGCGCGCGGAGTACCGAGAGCCATTCCTCAGGGATGGGGGTGCGCGTGGTCATGCGAGTGCACGACGCGCCCCGAGTACGACTTCCCCTCGATCTCCACCACGAGCCGGGCGTCAATTCCCTCGGCATGCAGCCGGTCGCAGAGGGTCTGGTCCTTCAGGACAAAACGGGCGGTCTTCCCTGCGGTTTCTTGCTTCTGCGGAGACGGTTTCAGCTGGAACTGCTCTCCCTTGCCGGCCCGCTTGATGTTGATCCGCACGAACTTCGCGGGGATTGGCACCTCCTGCTTCGCCGTTCCGTCGAGCACATACACGCTGATCGTCTGCGTCTTCTCGTCGTGCAGCAGCTCGGCATGGTACTTCTCGTTGCCCAGCTCGATGAGCGCCCCTCCATGCGGTCCCTGGTCGGGATGGTCATGCTGGGGACCCGCCGCGGCGGCCTTCGCAGGCGCCCCTCCCTGGGCGCAGGCCGGGGCGGGCATTCCCACCCCAAGGCCCGCCATCAGCCCGGTCAGACAAACGATCTCGAGCAGCAACGCGTTCTGGAATCTCATGTTCGCTCCTTCCAACAGTCAACAGGCACACCCCGGGAGATGACGACATCGCCCGGGCAGAGGTTCAGTTTCCGGACAGGGGGGTGGGGACTGCGGCCAGGACCCCGGACGGTGCCGTCTCGGGGTCCGACAGCAGACGGTCGGCAGCCGCTTCCTCGGGAGGCATCTCCGCCGCCCGCCGGCCAAACAGCCAGAACAGCGCGGGGTGCACGAAGAAATCCAGCAAGGTCGAGCTGATCAAGCCCCCCAGAATGACCGTGGCGACCGGGTGCAGAATTTCCTTGCCCGGTTCTCCCGCGGCCAGCACCAACGGCACCAGTCCAATCCCCGCGGTGAGGGCCGTCATCAGCATCGGGGCGAGCCGTTCCTTCCCCGCCCGCTCGATCATCGCGGGGGTGAACGCCTCGCCCTCATGCCGGACCAGATGCAGGTAATGGGCGATCAGCAAGATGCCATTCCGCGAGGCGATCCCCGCGAGTGAGATGAATCCCACGAGGCTTGCGACCGTGAGGGACTGCCGCGAGAGGACCAGGGCGGCCACGGCACCAATCGCCGCCATCGGCAACGCCGCCAGCACCTGCAGCGCCAGGTTCACCGAGCGGAACAGCGTGTAGAGGGCGAGGAACATGCCCGCCAGCGACACCAGACTCAGCCAGCCAATCCGCCGGGTCGCCTGCTGCTGGCTTTCGAACTGGCCCCCGTATTCGACGTGATAGCCCGCCGGCAGCGACGCCTCGAGAGGGGCGAGCCGCTGGCGGATGTCGGCGACCACCCCCACCAGATCGCGGCCGGCGGTGTTGCACTGCACCACAATGCGGCGGCGAACGTTTTCGCGCTGGATCGTGCTGGGGCCGCTGGCCTCGCGGATCTCGGCCAGAGCCGAGAGGGGGACACGCCCCCCACCGGGAGTGGGAATGGGCATGCGGGGGAGGAACGCGGGGTCGCTGCGGTACGGCTCATCCAGCCGCACCACGAGATCGAACCGCCGCTCACCCTCCAGCACTTCGGAAACCACTCGCCCGTACAGCGCCGTTTCCACCAGCCCCGTCACCTCTCCCGAGGTCAGGCCGTGGCTGGCCAACCGTTGCGGGTCGAGCCGCACCTGCAGTTGTGGAATCTCGGTCTGTTGTTCAACCAACAGGTCGGTCACCCCCGGCACATCGCCAATCTCGTTCTTGATCTGTTCGGCCGTCTGCCGCAAGACCGCCAGGTCGTCGCCAAACAGCTTGATGCCGACCTGGGCTTTCACCCCCGAGAGCATGTGCGAGATGAGGTGCTGCAGGGGCTGCTCGGCCGACATCACCACTCCGGGAATCTGCGCCACTTTCTCGCGAATCTCGGCCAGCACCTCGTCGCGCCCCCGGCGGGACTGAGGGTCGAGCGACACGATCAACTCGCTGACGTTGACCCCCTCGGCATGTTCATCGAGTTCCGCCCGACCGGTCCGCCGGCCAAACCCCAGCACCCCCTCGACCGTCCGCAGTTGCCGTTCGACCATCTGGGCCACCTGGTTCGACATGGCCAGCGAACTGCCCGGGGGCAACAGCAGGTTGACCTGCACGCTCCCCTCGTTGAACGGAGGCAGAAAGTCCCGTCCCAGACCCAGAGCCACCCCCCCGGCCAGCAGCACGGCGGCCAGCACTGTCGCCAGAATGGGGGCGGGATGCCGCAGGCTGAACCGGATACAAACCCCGGCCAGCCGCTTCAGTTGCCGCAGCAGCCAGCCGTCGGTGCCATGGTCGAGAAACCGTGCCGTAGGGAGCAGCCAGTACGAGAGAACGGGGGTGACCGTCAGCGAGACCAGCAGCGACGCCAGAATCGAGACCACGTAGGCGACCCCCAACGGGGTGAAGAGCCGCCCTTCCATTCCCTCGAGGGCGAACAACGGCACAAACACCAGCACCACCAGAATGGTCGAAAAGACAATCGACCCCCGCACTTCGAGACTGGCGTCATAGACCACCCGCAGCGGGGGACGGGGTTGGGCCAACTGGCGATTCTCGCGCAGCCGACGGTAGATGTTCTCGACATCCACAATGGCATCGTCGACCAGTTCCCCCAGGGCGACGGCCAGGCCCCCCAGCGTCATCGTGTTGATTGATAACCCGAACCAATGGAAGACCAGACCGGTCATCACCACCGAAAGCGGAATGGCGGTGAGCGTGATGAACGTCGTGCGGAAGTTCAGCAGAAAGACAAACAGCACCACCAGCACCAGCACCCCCCCATCCCGCAGCGCCTCGAGAACGTTCTGGATGCTCAGGTCGATGAAGGTCCGCTGCTGGAAGACCGCCGGGTTGATGCGCACATCGCGGGGCAGACCGGGCTGGATCTCGGCCAGGGCGCGGTGGATTTCGTCGGTCAGTCGGCGGGTGTCGGCCCCCGGCTGCTTCGAGACGGTCAACATGACGGCGGGAACTCCATTCACGGCGGCGTCCCCCCGGGGAGTCTGCGGAGCCTCGACCACGCGGGCCACCTGCCGCAGCAGCACCGGGCGATCGGGGGCGGGCTTCACCACGATGGCCCCCAGCTCGTCGGCCGAGTTCACCCGGCCCAGAGTCCGCACGAGATACTCGCGGGCATCGAGCTCGAGATAGCCCCCCGTGCCATGGGCATTGCTGCGCAGCAGCGCCTGTTCGACGTCGGCGAGGGTCAAGTCAAACTGCAGCAGTTGTTCGGGATGGACCCGCACCTGGAATTGCCGCCGGCCTCCCCCCATCACCACCACCTGGGCGACCCCCGGAATGGTCAGCAGCCGCTGCCGCACCACCCAGTCGGCCAGCGTGCGGATGGCGATGGGATCGGTCTCGCCCGTTTCACTCCAGAGCCCAATCTGTTGGATCTGTCCCATAATCGACGAGACGGGGGCCAGTTGCGGCCGGACCCCGGCGGGCAGTCTCTCGGCCGCGAGGGCCAGCTTTTCATTCACGATCTGGCGGTCGACCAGCAGATCGGTCCCCCAGGCGAACTCCACCTGCACGACCGACAGGCCAACCCCGGAAGAACTGCGGACCGCCTGCACACCGGTGGCCCCGTTGAGCACCGACTCGAGGGGAAAGGTCACCAGGGTCTCGACCTCTTCGGGAGCCAGACCGGGGGCCTCGGTGAGCACTGTCACCCGGGGGCGGTTGAGGTCGGGAAAGACATCGATGGGGAGGCGCGACAGGACATAACCACCATATCCCAGTGCGACCAGCGCCAGGGCGATGGTGATCAGCCGCTGCTGCAGCGCCAGCCGGATCAGGCCGTTCAACATGCGGCACCCCCGGTGGACGACCCGCAACGCGAGACCTTTCGGGGGCGGAACGAGGGCGGGTGAACTCGCGACACCGATTGATGGCGCGGAGAGTGCGAAGAGCGGATGGGGGGCATGCGGGGTCTTTCAGTGCGAATGGCCGGCATGCGGGTCGATCGCTCCGCCGGAGCGGTTGCGCAGCGCCATCTGCAGTTGGGCGGCTCCCGTGAGGGCGACCACATCGCCGGGAAAGAGCGAGCCATCCTGGGCGACCACCACCTGACTGCGGTCGCGGTATTCGACGTGCACGGGACGACGGTCGAAGTGGTCGCCGTTTTCCACAAACACAAACCAGTCGGGCCCTTCCTGGGCCACCGCCGTCGCGGGCAGCACCAGCCGGTCGGTCCATTCCTCCACCGGGATCTCCAACTGGGTGCGCTGGCCCGGTTTGAACCGCCAGTTCACAAACCGGTGCCCGTCTACCTGCTCGTCGCGAATCGACTGATTCAGCAGCGGAAGATAGAAGTGCAGCGTGCGCTCGGTGGGATTGATCTGGTCGGCCAGATACAGGATCGACAACCCTGCGACTCGCGGGGTGGCGGCGGTGTGATTCTCAATGGTGGCGGTGATGGGGGCGTGCCGGGCGAGAGTCTGGGCGATCAGCTCGAGATCCTGCTCGAAGGCGTTTCCCTCGATATAGAGCCGCGAGTAGTCGGCCAGAGACAAGAGCGAGTCACCCGCGGACACCAACCGGCCCACCTCGGTCTCCAGTTCTTCCACCTGCAGCAGTGGGACCGCCGCGGCGGATGCCGCCGACTCGGGATTGTCCGCCCCGGGAACGACCGTGCTGGCAAGCTGTGGCTCGGGAGGGGCTGGGGCCACCACCGTCAGTGTCGACAACAGCGTGCGCGACTGCTCGACCTCATCGATCTGGGTCTCCGCGAGACCGTGCAGCCGCAGCGATTGCCGTTGGGCCCGCTGGCCCCCGCGCAGTTTTTGCTGCTCGTATTGCCGGTCGAGCAGGGTCTTTTGAGGGATGGCCCCTTTGTCGACGATGGGCTTGAGACGCTCGATCTCGCGGTTGACCACATCGAGTTCCTCGGTCAGTCGCAGGAACTCAACCTGCGAATTCAGCAAGTCTTCGTGGGTGAGGCGCAGATCAAACAAGGGCTGGCCGGGGGGGACCGCCTCCCCCTCGATCACATGCACCCGGGTGACAATGCCGGTCAAGGGGGCCACCACACGCACCCGGGTCTGGCCGGGGCGCTCGGCCACCAGGCCCGGCACAGACATGGTCCGCACGAAAGTCGAAATCTCGACTTCGCCGGTCTGCAGCCCAATGTTCCGGCGGGCCTGCTCGCTCAGTTCCAGCGAGTCGCCGGCGTGTTGGTCGTGATCATGATCGTGCTCATGGTCATGCCCATCCGGCTGGGCGGGGGTGGCATGCGCCGTCGGGGCGGGGGCCGGGCCGCGCTGGCCGGTCAGCCGGTCGCGCAGGGTGGGCCACCAGCCCGTCACGGCGGCCACGGCCAGCAGGGGGATCGCGATCCACCGAACCGGGAAGGGGCCGGCGGTGGTGGTGGAAGGGGTCGACATACACACAACTCCCGGTCGGCACGATGACCGACGTGGGGGGAAATTCGAAAGGGATCAAGCGCTTGGTGTGGCGCAGGAGTGCGGGGGGAAAACTTCAATCGCCCCATTCGTCACGCACCGCGGACAGCGGCGACTCGCGGCACGGATCGTGTTGGCCACAGCGCAAGCCGGCGCGCCGGTCGCTTCCGAGGCACGCGGGGGGGATGGAAGTTTCGCGGCGGGCTCAGATCAGCCACACGCCGGTGCGCACCCGGTGCGCGCGCAGATCCCCGGGAGCAGCGGGTCCGCTTCGCAAGTGCCCGATCCACCCTCCCGGGACTGCGAGTTGGGGCAGACTTCCCCAACCGGGGATCCCCTCGAACCCGCAGGGATGGGGGATGGCACTGTCGGGCTGGTCCCCCGAGACGGTTCCCCGGGAACTGGCGACAAACACGCAGTCGTCTTCAGTGCAGGGGGCGTCGGGGGCGGGCTCAGCGGGATTCGCGGGAGCCGTCGAACACGCTGGCGACTCCCTTACCACCGGCTCGGCCGCGTGTCGCTGGTGCCGATGGTGGCAACAGGCAGGACCGGCGGCAGGCGTCGTCGCGGCCACGACCAGCGGGGCGGTGTTCTGGGGAGGAGTGACGGATTCCGGGCCGGCGTGGACATGCCGGTGATGCCAACAGCATCCCAGCAGACCATGGGCGATCAACAGAATCGCCACCAACCACGTGACCAACCGCCGCTGCATCCGTTGTCCCCACTGTCAGGAATCTGTCAGCCGACCGCAACTGCCGAGCGGCCAAATCACAACTCACAATGGAAACCTAGGCGGGACTGGAAGTTTGGTCAATTCCAATTTGGTTTGGAGCCCGATTTGGTGGGAACAATGAGCGATCCAGCGGCGATCATGCCCGGACTCGGCTGAGGAGGGCGCAGTCCGTCCCAAAGGGCGAGCGTGCTGTGAAGCGAAAGTCAGCTCGAAGTCGAACAGACAACCGGCTGCCACCCGAGGCAGCCATCGGATTCAACTCCTCATTCGGTTGGGAACACACAAACCGATCGATGCGTCGACGAGTCCATCTGGAGGAGACGCGTTCAGCACTGCGGTTTGTGATCGGTCGGGCGCCCATGATCCCGGCTTGGAATCTGGACCTGTCGCCTGATGTCCCGCGGTCTTTTCAAGCCATCCCCGATCGACGTCTCCTGCGGGCAACTGAAGACCGCAAAAGCTGGCGTGTCATCCGAGCACCCGAGCACGTCGAACGATCCTCCAGGGCGTTGACCAAGACTTAGGAATAATGTAACCTCCCGTTGGCTCGGAACTGATTTCACGGTTTCTTGGAGCAGTCAGATGCGTGATCTTTACAAGACTTTGGGAATGGGGACGGTGCTGTTTGTTTTGGGCCTTGTGATCGCCGTTTCCTGGATTGGTCCCGCCAAAGGCGAGATCTGCGGCTCCCCAACAGTGGTTTGCACTTCCAATGCCAACGGCGAGTGCACGGCTCCCACTCCGACGGGTACTGTGTGCAAGGCCCGCGGGGAACTGCATGTGCGAACCAACAAACACGACGTGTCGCTGCATCCGGTAGCGGCCTTGAGCGATTTCGTACCCGCTGTGTCGACGTGACCCAACTGCCTTGACGTCCTCTGGAGTTCGCCGTGCGACATTCGGGCCGACATTCGGTATGGCTGATCGCGGCGGGGTTGTTGGTTGCAGTTCAGGGCGCGGTTCTTGTTCACGGTGCTGTGCGACATTCGCCGGTCGTCGATGAAACGACACGCATCATGGCCGGAATTCGGATCCTCACGGAACAAAGGTTTGATACGGAGATCGGCAATCCGCCACTGATCAAAACATTGGCGGCCATCCCCGCTTGGGTCGCATCCGGCATGACGACCGCCGCTGTGCCGATTGTTCCTATGAACGGGCTCGATTCCGTGAAGTTCACGGCCCTTGGTCGGTTGTGCGTCATTCCTTTTGCGCTGCTGGGCGGCGTCGTTTGCTATCGTTGGGCGGCCGAGTTGTATGGTGCGCCCGGTGGATTGATGGCACTCTCCCTGTGGACCACCTGTCCACTCATCTTGACCCAGGGCCAGATCGTGGGAAACGACGTCGCGGCGGCAAGTGCGACCGTGGCGGCGTGCTATGTCTTCCACCGGTGGGTATCGTCGGAACGATGGAGCACCGCAGCTTTGTTCGGAATCATGCTGGGAATGGCACTGCTCACAAAATTCGTCTGCGTCGCAATTCCTGCGATCGTCGCGGTTGCATGGGCTCTCAGTCGATCGCACTGGGGCCTCAAGTTGTTCAGCCTGCGGCACGCTGCGCAGTTGCTGACGATGCTGTTCATCGCAGTCGGCGTTGTCCATGCCGGTTACGGGTTTCAGGCAGGGAATCGATCACCGATGGAGGTGCTTCCGGTCGACTTCTTGCAGGGGATTTCCGCGGTTCGTTCGGAACTGTCACGTGGCCAGCCAAGTTTTCTGGGGGGCCAGTGGCGGTTCGGCGGATGGTGGTACTACTACCTGTATGCGCTGTCGGTCAAACTCCCCTTGGGCACGCTCGCCATCATGGCGACGGCTGCCATGTCAGCCGGGCCGAGAGAGCTCAAGTCGCGAAGCGGAGATTGGTATGTCGGCCTGTGCGGATTGGGAATGCTCACATTCATCAGCGCGGTTGGATCGATACAAATGTTGCGTTATGTGATTCCCGCGTTGCCATTTCTCTTTGTTTGGTCGGGTCGCCTGGTGAGTGGGCGGGCAACTTCCTGGTCGAGTGTCTTCGGTTTGACCATGGCCATTTTCAGCGGCGCTTCGTCGCTTGCAACCGTGCCTCACGTCGGATCGTATTTCAACGAGTTGGTGGAAGGTCCGGAAGCCGGTGCTGGCCTTCTTGCGGCCGACAGTTTGGATTGCGGTGAGAATCTTTACTTCATCCGCGAGTGGCTTGAGCGCAATCCCCAACAGTCGGAGGTGTTTCTGGCCTACGACAGCCCGATTGATCCGGGTCTGGTTGGGATTCGGTATCGACCGCTGCGACCGGCGACTGGGTCATCGAACGGTCACACATCACTCGAGCCTGGAGTGTACCTGGTTGCGGTCAGCTTTCTGGCGTCTCGACAGTTTCCACAACTCAACAGCCGAGTCCCACGTGCCAGCATTGCGAGGACGGTTTATGTTTTCTCGGTTGAGGAGCGGGAGTTGCCATCGCGCTGACGAGGGGGCGCCCGGTTCCAGACGCCATTGCGACGGCGATGGCAAGCCGAAGAGTGGACACGGCCCGCCCCCCCTCTTGGGGTTCTGGACTCGCTCCCTTGCCGCGGGTGGGTTCTTCGGGCTCTTGTTCTTTTGCGTGGGATCGTTCCTCTTCGGCTCAATCGATGCGACGTGGGCTTTCCTGAGGGGGCAGACACTCTACGTGCCGACTTCGGAAATCGAGGCCGTACGTGACTCGTCCGGGCAGTTCGCCCTCGCCGGATTCGAGATTCGCAACCTGAGTTTTTCGCCGTGCGACATCCTCGGCGCGAGAACTGATTGCGATTGTACGGTGGTCGACGACTTGCCGACGCGAATTGCCCCGCTGACAACTGGGCTGTTCAAAGTACGAATCGCATATCGCCCCTCAAATGTCGCAGAAAACTCCCGGGTTGTGGAGTTACTGACACGTGCCTCTGTCAATTCCGTGAAGGTGCGCATTTTAGTACCTGACAATCGGGAGTGACACGTGAAGAAGCATTGATGCGATTTCCGACTCCCCGTTCGGAAGTCGCTCCATTCCGCAACCGACTGCCATGCGCTGGAATTGTTTCATCGGCCCTCGCAGCAAGGAGTTCAATGTGTCACTGAAAAACCAACTCCCGTTTGGACGTAAGCGGATTGACGGGGTCTTCGCCAGCATGGTGCTCTTGGCCTTCGCATTACGAGCCAATCAAGTTCTGGGTGCCGACGTTCGTTCGCGATTCATGAACGAATATCCCGCCGCGGCATCCAAGGTGGAGCGCGCCTATACGAACCTTTCGATGGCTTTGCGAGTCGACGCTTCGCGCGCCGGAGTCGACAGCCCGAAGGCGAATTTGAACGTCACGTTTTTCGCGAACGGTGATTCCCTGGGGATGACGCAGGGACGGGATACGGTCGAATATGTCGCGATCGTGACTCCCGAGCGCATGTTTCGACTGTCGCGCAGCGGCGATCAGCGTCGATTCGCGGTCACGGACCTCGGAAAAAAGGGGACCGAAGCGGATCGCGAGGGAGTGCGACTCAAGTCACGCGCTCCGTTTGCCCCCTACTGTATGAACGAGTCGCGAATCATCGACCTCTTGAAAAATCCGACATTTCGGATCGAAGCGGCGGATGAAATGATCGAAGACGGGCGGTCGCTCATCAAAATCTCCTGGAAATGCACTTTCTCGGACTCGCAGTCCGATGTGAACCGTGTGGGGTGGTTTCTGTTCGACCCGGCGAACTTGTGGGTTCTTCGCGAGTACAGTTTGTCGACGGCCGGAGTCGATGGGGCGCTTCGCTGCCGAGTCCAATATGGAGGCGTGCAGAACGACGTCCCGGTGATTGAAAGTGTTTCGTATTGGTCCGAAAATGGTGGAGTGATCAAGGGGCTTCACGAGTGGCGCGTGACGACGATCACCTTTGAAGCCGCGTCGCCGAACCGCTTTCTGCCCTCGGAATATGGTGTCCCAGACGATCTGACTGGTTCGCCGGGAAGTGCCTGGCCGACGCATCCGAGATTTCTCCTCTGGTTGGTCCTGACCATCGCGATCGTGATTGCAGCGGCTCTTCTGCGGCACCTCCGACGCACTGCGAATGAAAAGCAATGAAGTCGGAACTGTCAGAACGGAACGCTTCTGGCCCTTCCGACCCCAATTCCAGAGTCCGATTTGATTTCCTTACCTTTTCTCCTTACCCTGTCGAAATGAAGGCGACACTGACCAGCAAGGGGCAAATCACGATTCCCGTCGCGATTCGAGAGAAACTCGGCCTCAAGCCGGGTGATCAGATCGAGTTCGACGAAAACGCGACCATTTTGGTGGGACGTCGCGTGGTGAATCCAGCCGAATGGAATCAGGCCATGACTGCCTGGCGAAACTCGGCTCGCGAGGCGCTGGCGGGTCATCCTTGGGCTGATGTTTCGGGAGCCGAATTGATTGACGACCTGCGTGGTGGTCCCGCCGATTCTGCCGCTGCCGATTCAGGTTCAGGGCCGTGATCACTGCGGTCGACTCCTCCGTTTTGTGGTTGCTGATCAAGCAGGAAGCGGGGTGGCAAGACTGGGCATCCACGCTACAACAGGCGGCGGCTGAAGGACCATTGGTCGTCTGTCCAGTCGTGTTTGCTGAACTGTCTCCATCAACCACCGATCCCGGCTCGCTGATGGGGTTTCTGAATCGGTTGCAGATCGGCTATGACCATCTGTCGCCAGGCGCCGCATTTCTGGCTGGTGAAACGTTCCGCCGTTATCGAGGCGCAGGTGGCCCGAGCCAGTACTTGGTACCAGACTTCTTGATTGCCGCGCACGCCATGTCGCAGGCGGATCGTCTGGCAGCCGTTGATCGCGGTTACCTGCGTGTCTGGTTTCCACAATTGAATTTGTTGCAACCGCCGGCACGGTGATCTGGCGGAGTACAGAGCGGGACACCCCTGGTTTGTGGAGCCAGTCAGCTCTGCGCCAGGCAGTTTGAGAATCTGAGTGGGGTGTGGCGCGCGGTTTTACTGTCGTCGTCGCCCTCGTGTGCCGTTTGGCGTTGATCGGTACCAACACGAACAGCGTTTTGGCTCTCATCGTTCGCCAAAAGATGCTGCGGGTCCGCCGGCCCGGTCAGATGACCCGCTCACCTGCCGGGGGTCGGCGGAAACGTTGCCAACCCGCGACAACCGCAGCCCCCCAAATCTCAGAAGCCGCCTCCGGTCCGGAAGTCTTGTCCGGGGGCGAAGCCCCCGCCGCCGCCACTGCTGCCGCCCCCCCCGCCACCACCGCTGGTGGGGAACGAGAAGCCGCCGGGCATGGGGAAGAATCCGCCGCCGGCGCGGCCGCCCGACATGGGAGGGAAGGGGAAGCTCCAGACGCCGCCGCCCCCCAGTCCGCCGAAGCCGCCGGACCCGAAGGTAGGGTCGGCCGAGACCCGGCGGTAGCGGTGCTGGTTCCGCAAAGTGCCCCAGAGCTCGTTGGCGGTGGTCATGCCGCGGAGGAAGTTGTCGAGCATCACCTGGATCATCCGGCCGTCGGGGAAGAGCGAGTGAATGTCATCAAACCGGCTGCGTTTGTAGTCGCGGCGGATCTGTTCGAGCTGCTGGAGGCGGTCGAGGTGCCGGGCGTGCAACTGCTTGGCCCCCTGCAGGGCCTGTGCGGCCTGATCGTGCGACCGCTCCAGCTCGGCCAATTTGCGGACGATGAGGTTGTCTTGCGGAGTGGGGGTCAGTTCGGCCCGCCGCATGAGGGCGGGGATGGGTTCACGCTTCAGTTGCTGCACCAGCACTTCGATGCTTTGCAGGAAGTCGTCGTCTTCTCCGCCGGCGAACTTGTTCCGCTGCTCCATGATCGCCTTGTAGCGTTCTTCTTCGGCATGGATGCGGTCGTCGATCTGGTCACCGACCGCCTGAGCCTGTTCGAGCTTTTTGCGGAGGGCGGGGGCTCCCTCGGCATCGGTCGCCTGCTTTTCCATCTCTTCGAGGGCCGCGTATTCGCGCTTCGCCTTCTCGCGCGATTTGTCGGCGTGCGCCTTGAGGCGTTGGGGAATCTCGACGATGGCGGCGTAGTTGACCCGGCTTTCGTTGTAGCGGCACAAATGGGCCACCCAACTGTCGAGCCAGCTGAAGAGGGGGAACCTTTGATACTGGGCCGTGTTGTACTTCCGTTTCCAGAGGTACATGAAGAGGCGGTCGTTCTCGTACGGCTTCGAGCGGTCGGTGAAGTCGGTGCCAACGTGGCTGGCTTTCTCTTCCGCCCGCTTCGCGACGCCATCGGCATCGCGGGCCGCCTTGAGCTGGGCCTGGTACGCGGGCTCTTGGGCGAGTTTCTTCTGGGCGGCCGCCTCGCAGTCGTCGAGAGCGCGGGCCGCCTCGGCGATCTTGTCCTGGGCCGCCTGCCTTTCTTTCTCGAGCAGGTTCTGCCGGTCGACCACGTCGTCGAGCTGGCGCTCGAGCACCGCCAGCTTGTCGTGCCGGCGGGCGAGCAATTCGTCGGCTTTGCGGCGGGCCTGCTCCATGGCCTCGGAGAACGGGACCATCTGCTGGTCGTCGAGCATGAGCCGGGCGAGATCGCGGAACTGCTGCGCCTGCTCTTGCCGGATCTCGACCTGTTGGCGGGTGGCCGCCTGGATTTCCTGGTCGACCTCCTGCACTCCCCGGCGGAGCTGGTTGAGGGTTTTTTCAATCGACGAGAGAACTTCAACACCGGTGGGCCTGGTGGCAACCTCGCGGGCGATTCAGATTCGGAGAACAGAGACGGGGCCTTGGGGAAGAGGGACGGTCACCACGCGGTGATGGCCCCTCCCGTGCTGGGAACCAGGAACTCGGGTTCGAGGTAGCCCCGCTTCTTTTGGCCGAAGCGGTTGTTCTGGATGATGCCGTCGTCTTTTTTGTCGTTCTCGACCTGCTGGAACGTGTATTCGTCCACCCGCAGTCCCCACTTCGAGACCCGGCTGGTGAGATTGGTCTCTTCACTCTTGATGGGCAGGGTGAGGCGGGTGTTGTCGGGGGTGACCGCCTCGACGATGATGTAGTAGTTCATGTGCCCCTGGTTGGTCTTCGGCTCACGCAGCACGCCGGTGCTTCCCTGGGCGACAATCCGCAGTTCGTACTCGGTCTCGACCAGCCGGCGCAGCTCTTGCAGTTCCTGCAGTTTCTGGCGCGACTCGCGCACCTGGCCCGCCTGCAGCAGGCCGCGGGCCTCGTCGGCCAACTGCTTGGCCTTGGCCCCGGGGCCGTCGACCTTGGACTCGCGGGTGATGGCGTCGGCCGCCTCGGCGATCTGCACCGGGGTGTCGCGCAGCACCTGTCGGCGGGGCCCCTCCACGAACATCCAGTAGGCTCCCCACAGCAGACCGCCGATCACCGCGAGGGTCCCCAGCCGCAGCAGCCACCGCCCCCGGTCGATGTAGATCTCGGCCAGCCAACGCTGCCAGCCCGGGGGGGCGGGGTCATATTTGAACCGGTCGCGGCGGGCCGCCTCGAGTCCGCCCCGCAGCACGTCATCGGTGACGTCGATCCCCTGGGCGGCGTAGATCTCCTTCATCCGCTTGAGGAGGGCGTCTTCTTCCCCCGCCACATTCAGCTCGCGGGCGATGATCTGCTCTTCCCGACGCAGCAGATCGACCATGTCCATGGCGATCATCACATCGTCGAGGGGGGGCTCGGTGGCCGGGGAGACTGCCCCGGCGGCAGGGGTGGTGTCGGTCGACATGAATCGCTGCGGGAAAAAGTCTCGGGAGCTGGTCGGTGGCTCGTCGCGTGGCGGCGGGCCGAGGAGTTGTTGTGCTGTCAGAATCTGCGAGGGCCGAGTGTGCGGTGGACCATGTCTGTGGGGGGGAAGTCAGCGCTCACCCAGCGCTTGACTGCCCGTTGGCAAACGGGTCCGCAACGGCCGGGGATCACGCGTTGTCCCGGTCCGGACAAAATCGAGCCGGGTCTCCAGGCCAAACCCCCGGCCAATCTCGGTCAGTTCCGTCCGCAGTTCCGCCACGTTGACGTGGGTGGGAATGGCCAGTTCCAGCAGGATCACCGGAGATTCCTCGGCACTGCGCCAGCCGTACATGTCGGTGATGTCGATCTGTTCGCGGGCCAGCCGGGCCGAGAACCGCGCCAACACCCCCGGTGGGTCGTTCCCGGTGAGGGTGAGTTGGAAGACCTGGCAGTCGTGCGGGGGACTGGCGGGGACTTGCTCGGCGATGGGATCGCGCAGCAGCACCGAGAGGCCAAACGGCCGGCCGACCCCCTCGAGATGTCCCACGATCACCGCGGGATCGCGCTGGTCGGGAAAATCGGCCGAGAGGATCATCGTGAAGAAGTTTTCGACAACGGTCAGACGGATGTCGCGAATGTTGCCCGAGAGTTCGGCCAGGGCGGTCGACACCGCGGCCAGAATCCCGCAGCGGTTCGCCGCCATCAGACCCAGCACGTAGTGTTTGGCCATGGGATGCACTTCTGGAAGGAGGATCGTTAGTATCGGTGCCGGTCGGTTTCCAACGCAAGCCAGCCCCGGCCAGATCGATCCGCGAAGGGGTTTGCCCCCACTGAAGTCCCGGCGTTTCCCCCAGTCTTGCAGACCCCCATGACGCAGGTTCCCCGACTTGTCTCCCTGGGACTTCTGGCCGCACTGATCGTGCTGCTGGGGATGATGTTTTTCCAGGTGCTGGCCCCGTTTTTGCTGCCGCTGTTTTTGGCGGCGGTGCTGGCGATGCTCACACAGCCCCTGTACCGCAGGGTGACCGAGTGGACCCGGGGGCGGACCACACTGGCGGCCGGGCTGACCACCGCCGTGGTGCTGGGTGCCCTGATGATTCCCCTTTCGCTGGGAACGGTGCTGGCGGCCCGGCAGTTGTACTCGCTGGCGGGGCGCGTGCTGAAGGATGCCGAGTGGAACGAGATGTTCGGCGCGGTGAACGACCGGCTCAAGCTGCACGATTGGCAGGTCTGGCTGCACGAAGTGACGGGCGATCCGGTGGAGGACGAGGCACAGCTCGAACAGGAACTGCGCGACCGGCTGCGGACAGTCGCCACCACGATTGCCAATAAGACCCTCAGTGTCGCGGGGGCCACCCCCTCGCTCCTGGGGAGCCTCGCCTCGATTGTGATCTCCACCCTCACGTTTGTGGTGGCCTATTACTACTTCCTGGCCGACGGACCGATGATGCTCGAATCGGTGGTGCGGCTGGTGCCGGTGCAAGACGAATACAAGCAACGCCTGCTGCAGCAGTTCGACCAGGCGGTGCGGGCGGTGGTGGTGGCGACATTCGCGGCGGCGGTCGGTCAGGGGATCGCCACCGGGCTGGGCATGCGCCTGTGCGGCTCTGGGCACTTCTTCGTTCTGACCCTGCTGGCCACCCTCACGGCCCTGGTCCCCCTGTTGGGAACGTGGCTGGTGTGGGGGCCCTTTGTGCTGTGGTTGGGATTTCACCAGGGAGACTGGGTGCGGGCGGGATTGCTGGCCGTGTATGGCGGAGTGGTGATTGGGCTGCTCGATAACGTGATTCGCTCCTATGTGCTGCACAGCAACGTCAAGCTGCATCCCCTGCTGGCGTTCGTGAGCGTGATGGGGGGCATCCAGTTGATGGGGCTGTGGGGGGTCTTCGTTGGTCCGGTAGTCGCCTCGTGCCTGCACGCGCTGGTGAAGATCTTCAACACCGAGCTGGGTCAGTTTTCGATCCCGCCGTTGGGCACCAATCCCCCCGATTCCGATCTCAACCCCAGACCCCCCGGGTCGTCGGGAAAGCCCGCCGCCAGTCCGGTGCCGGGGGGGGTTCCCTCGGCCGCCGTCAGCCCCCCCGGGCTGGTCCAACACACGTTGCCTGCGGGGGTCTCCCCCGGCCCGGTGCCTCCCGGTTCCCCCCCACCCGCCCCCACCGGCTGAGCGGGAATCCCATGAACACTGCTGTTGTCTTTCACCCGGCCCGTGCAGAAAGGTTTTCGACGATGCGCTCGCTTCGACTTCGGTGGCTGTGCCTGGTTTTCGCCGCGTGGCTCTCTTCCACGGTCTGCCCGACGGCGTCGGCGGATGAGATCAATCACCGCCTCGACATCTACTTCATCGACGTCGAAGGGGGAGCAGCGACGCTGTTGGTGACACCCGAGGGAGAGTCGGTGCTGATTGACTCGGGCTACCCCGACAACGGCTATCGCGACCGCGACCGCATTCTGAAGACCCTGCGCGACGCGGGCCGGAAGCAGCTTGACCACGCGGTGGTCTCGCACTGGCATCTCGACCACTTCGGCAACCATGCCGCGTTGGCCTCGGAAATTCCCATCCGCAATTTCTGGGACCGGGGCATTCCCGACACGCTGATGGAAGACCCGCAGTTTCCCGAGAAGGCGGCCCGCTACCGTGCCGCCGCCCAGAACCGCTCGCACACGCTGAAGGTGGGGGACACCCTCCCCCTGAAGGCGGGGGGGACGCCCCTGGCGGTGAAGGTGGCGACAGCCAGCCGCGAGGTCTTGCCGAACACCGGACCGGCCAACCCGCACGCCGCGGCCCACAAGCCGCAGGCCGACGATCCCAGCGACAACGCCGCCAGCCTCTCGCTGTGGCTGAAGTTTGGCGATTTCTCTTTCCTCTGCTGCGGCGACCTCACCTGGAACGTCGAGGCCAAGCTGGTCACTCCCAACAACCCGCTGGGTCCGATCGAGCTGTTCATGGTGACGCACCACGGCTTGAATGTCAGCAACAACCCGGCCCTGGTCTGGGCGATCGATCCGCGGGTCACCGTGATGTGCAACGGACCCACCAAGGGGGGGGCGAAAGAAACCCAGGAAACCTTGCGGAAGGTCAAGTCTTTGCAGGCGGCGTTCCAATTGCACCGCAATGTGCAACTGGCCGATGGCGAGCAGACCCCCGCCGAGTTCATCGCGAATGGTGGGCAGACCGAAGGCTGCCAGGGACGGCTGATCAAGGCCTCGGTCGCCCCGGATGGCAAGTCGTACACAGTGCAGGTGGGGCTCGACGGCAAGCCGCACGCATTCAATTGCCGCCCTGTAAAGTGAGACCGGTGAAGTGAGACCGGTGAAGTCACACTGACGACTGAAGTGATGCTGGGCAGAGACACTCCCGCCGCGTTGCCACGGGGCGCGGCGGGAGTCTCCTGACCTGGTCTGGGCTGTCGGGAACACAGAGTCCCGGGCTTTCGTTTCTCTTGTTCGCCACACCGCATGCCTGCCTCGTCCCCAGGGAATTCCGCCGTCACATCCGCCGCTCAGCAGTTGCTGCAGCGGCTCTTGGCGAATCTCGAGACGGTGATCCGGGGGAAGCGCGAGTCGCTCGAGCTGCTCTTGTGCTGTCTGGCTGCGGGGGGGCATGCCCTGCTGGAAGACATACCGGGGACTGGCAAGACCACCCTGGCGAAGGCGCTGGCCCTGTCGACCCAATGTGTCTTCAAGCGGGTGCAGTTCACCCCCGATCTGCTGCCGACCGACATTGTCGGATCGTCGATTCTCAATCCGCGTGAAGGAACCTTCCGGTTCAATCCCGGGCCGGTGTTCTGCAACGTGCTGATCGCCGACGAAATCAACCGCGCCTCGCCGCGCACCCAGTCGGCCCTGCTCGAGGCGATGGGGGAAGGACAGGTCACCGTCGATGGGCAGACCCATATTCTCGAACCTCCCTTCTTCTGCATCGCCACGCAGAATCCGATTGAGTTCCACGGCACCTATCCCCTGCCCGAAGCGCAGCTCGACCGGTTCTCGGTGCAACTGCGGCTGGGGTATGTGACCGAAGAGGAGGAACGCCGCATTTTGCGCGACCAGCAATCGCGGCACCCGCTCGACACGCTCGAACCGGTGGCCACCCCCGCCGATCTGCTGGCCCTGCAGCAGGCGACCGAGCGGGTGACCATCGAAGAGACCGTGTTGGGTTACCTGCTGAGGCTGACCGCCGCGACGCGGGAGGATGTGTCGGTCAAGCTGGGGGTCTCGACCCGCGGGTCGCTGCAGTTCGCCCGCATGGCGCGCGCCCGGGCCCTGCTGCACGGGCGCGACTTTGTACTGCCCGAGGATCTCAAGGCATTGGCTGTCCCCGTCTTGGCCCACCGCCTCGTGCTCGACACCCGGGCGCGGTATGCCGGGGTCGACAAGCGGAACGTCATTGCCGGGCTGCTCGAAAAGATTCCGGTTCCCAAATAACTCTGGCGTCTGTTTCCGTTTCCCTGGTCTGTTCCGCAAGGCCGTCGTAATGGCCCGCCGTCGCCGCTGGTCGTTCTGGATGCCCGCTCTCGAGCATCCTCCCATTCTCTGGGCCGACGATCTGCACCGGGGCCGGTTCACGGTGGGGGGACGGGTGCTGTTCTGGGGGGTCATCGCCACCGGGACGCTGCTGTTGGGGGAGA
Source organism: Planctomycetaceae bacterium (assembly GCA_046318755.1). GTDB lineage: Bacteria > Planctomycetota > Planctomycetia > Planctomycetales > Planctomycetaceae > UBA10511. Next base: position 2,325 of record JBKCTR010000094.1, on the reverse strand, counting down.
TCACCACGCTGCTGTTGGCGGCGTTCAGCTTTGGCATCACCCTGTTGGTGCTCGCGTGGGGGGTGGGTTGGTTTTACCGGCCCCGACTGGAACTCCGGCGCGATTTGGGGCCCTGGCCCTCGGCAGGCGAGATCTACCGTTACGCCGTGGTGGTGCAGAACACCGGCCGGCGTACCGTGCGGAATATCCTGGTCGAAGAACGGTCCCTGCCGCCCGACCTGCGCCCGGTGGAAGAACCCCCGGTGATTGACGAACTGGAACCGGGGGAGTCGCGCAGGGTGCGGCTGGCGCTGTGGTGCGGCCGGCGGGGGGCGTACGAACTGACTCGCCTGCAGGGGGCGACGGCTCTGCCGCTGGGGTTGCTGAAATTCGGACGCCGGCGGCGGGTCATCGACCGCCTGCTGGTCTGCCCCCGGGTGACGCCGGTCAGTGGACTCGATCTGCCGGCAGTGCGGCATTATCAACCCGGTGGCATTCCCGTCGCCTCGCATGTGGGCGACTCGACCGAATTTTCGGGGACCCGCGACTGGCGGCAGGGAGACCGGGTGCGGGACATCCATTGGCCTTCCTCGGCCCGCGTTGGTCGGCTGATTGCCCGCGAGTTCCAGGAGGAATACTTCGTGCGGCTGGCGGTGGTGCTCGACATCGGGGCCAACTCGGCGCGGGCCGAGCGCTGGCTCGAAGACGCCATTTCACTCACGGCGGGGCTGGTCGAGGCGCTCGCCCGCCGCGACAACATCGTCGACCTGTTCGCGGCCGGTCCCACCGTCTACCAACTGCAGGCCGGGCGGGCCCTGGCCCATTTCGAACAACTGCTCGACATTCTGGCCTGCGTCGAGCCGGGTGATGCCCTCGATGCCCAGGCCCTGGAAGATGTGCTGGTGCATGAGGCCCCCCGGCTGTCGGCGGTGATCTTTGTGATGCTCGATTGGGAACCGGGCCGGGCGGGGGTGGTGCAGACCCTGCGTCGACTGGGAGTGGCGGTGCGGGTGATTTGTGTGCGCCCGGGAGTGCGGCCGACCGATCTCGGTCCGGAAGAACTCGTCTCCGACGTCGTGATCCCGCCAGTCCCGCGCAAATCGGAGGTGCGCCGATGAGTGCCCGATTGGAGCAAGCGGCGGCATCCCGGTGGAGCTGGCTGGCCCCGGCGGGTCTGGCGTTGCTGTATCACGGGCTGGCACACGACCGCCTGGCGGGGGCGATGCTGACCTGTGTGAGTCTGGCCTTCGTGGTGTGGCGCGGACTGCGACTGAATCGCGGCGGGCGCGGGTGGATTGTGTTGCTGATGGTGGGGATGACGTTGGGGATGCTGCAACTGCCCCTCGGTGAACCCCCCTCAGGGCCGATTGGTCCATTCCCCCTCAGCCTCTTGACTGGGGCGATGCTGGGACTGCTGGTGTGGTTTCTGATCTCGGATCAGCCGCTGTGGTTGGGGGTCACCCAGTGGGTGCTGCTGGCGCTGTCTTCCAATGTCGCGGTGACGGGTCCCCTGTGGGGGGTGTTGTGGGGCTTCATTTTGGCCACCCTGGCGCAGGGGGGGCTGGCGACGGGGCTGGGGCGGACGCTTGCGTCGCGCGGCGGCTGGGGGACGGGTGTGGCGGCCGCGGCAACAGTGGTGACGGCCCTGGTGATTTCCCAGGATCTGGCGAGCCGCATTCGCGCACTCGAGGAGCCGTTTCTGGCGTGGCTGCAGAATCTCATGTACGACCCGCGGCAGACCGTCCGCTCGTCGCAGACGCGGGACATCACGCTGTTGAGCCGGGGACGGATGGAACTCTCGCAGCGCCCCGTTCTCGACCTGTCGCACACCCCCTCCCGCCTGCGGGTGCAGGTGATGGATGAATTTGACGGGACCTACTGGTCGACTTCGGCCCCATTGCGGCAGGCGCGGCGTCCGCTGGAGCCGGCGGTCAAAAACCGGGGGGCTGGTTCCCGGCTCGACTTCCTGATCCTCGATGACGCGCTCGATCAGCTCCCCGCCCCGGCGGGCACGTCGGCCGGGTTTGGGTTCAATGCCACCATCGATGCCGGGGGGGTCTTGACCGGGATCGGCCGGGTGCGCGACGGCAGCCTGTGGTACGACCCGCAGGAATTGCTTCCCACCGAGGAAACTCCCGGAGCGGGGCCAGTGCAACTTCCCGACCGCCTGCGTGAGCAGTTGATGCCGTTGTTGCACAAGATTGTTCCCCACCGGGCCGACTCGGCCCAGACCGCGCGGGATCTGGAAGCGTTCTTTCAGCAGGAGTTCGAGTATTCGCTGGAAACCGACCTCATGACCGACGGCGGGGGGCAGCATCCGCTGACGGTGCTGATCCGTGACCGCCG